>JAFWWX010000072.1 GCA_017517985.1 Clostridia bacterium
ATCCCTTCCCGTTAAAGCCTTGTACCAAAGAAGGGCAAGGGAATATCTTGCAAGTCCGAAGGTTGAATGGAAGGTATCTCTGTGAACCTTCTCAATTCCCGATTTCAATAAGTTCTGGAAAAGCTCTCCCGAGGGAATTATAAAGTCCGCATTTATTTCCTTTGCCGCCTTATCATAGGCAAGTTTTATATCATTAAACATATCGGTGTGATTTTCGTATTTCGCCACTAATTTAAGGCGATCCGAATCCTGCTCGTATGCCCAGGTCTGGTGAAGTGCTATTTTCGCACCCGGTGCACACTTTCTTACATATGCAATCAATTCGTTAAGATAAGGCTGATATGTTTCATAGTTATTCGCAAGATGGCTTACCTGCTGAAGGGTAATAACATCATAGTTTCCGCTTAAAAGAGCATCGTCTAAAGTTGCCTCTTTTTTTATGCCTTTTGAATTTTTATGAAAATCGTATGGATTAGCCTTGCCTGTCATATTTTCATAATGCATGGAAAGAGAGCATCCTCCGAGAACTATATTATATGTATCGAGGTCAAATCCGTCCGCTACTGCAACTTCATGCAAATATCTTTGTGCGTCTTCCGAAAAACTGTTTCCTATTGATAAAATGTTCATTATAAATCTCTCCTTTTAGCATTTATCTTTATTTTCCATCCCCATGACTTTTCAGGGAAAAATGGCTTCTCTATTTAATTTTATCATAAAAATTATAAAAAGTATATGGACGAATCGGCTTATTTTTAGCACAAATCTGCGATTGACAAACAATTTATAACTTGCTATAATCACATTGAAAGGTAGTGATTTTTTGGCTGAATTAACCGAATACAAATCAGAATCCCCCCCTTCGAATCAACTGTTGCGGCATCCGTCAGCTTAACGGAAATGTTGTCGGTGGCTTTCGAGAAAAAGGAAGGGTGGATTACCACATTATTTATATAAGCGAAGGTACGCTTTTTTTAAGAGAAAAGGGCGAAGAAATAGCGGTAAACAAGGGAAATATAATTCTTTATCTTCCCGATGAACCGCAGGATTATTATTGCAAAACCGGCTTTGATGCCACATATTATTACATACATTTCACAGGAAGGTATTGCGAAAAAATTCTTTCGGAGTTTTCTCTTTCGGGCAGAGTTATAAATACCGGATTAAGCTCATCCATAGAAGGCAATTTCAAAAGAATGATTGAAGAGTATTATCTTTTCCTTCCCCATTCATATGATGCGGCAAACGGATATTTCATAAGCATCCTTGCCCATCTCGGAAGAAGAGTCTTGTCCAATGATTCGGATAACAGTTCCTCGGGGAGAACCGGTATTTACGATGCTTTGAAGGTAATTGCCCATAATTTCCATGAGGATAAAGATGTTTCCTTTTATGCCGGAATGTGCAACCTCAGCATAAGCCACTTTACCCACAGATTTAAGGCTGTTACGGGAAAAAGCCTTAAAGAGTATGTTGCCTATATACGGGTTGAAAAAGCAAAGGAGCTTTTATATAATACAAATTTAAGTGTTAAAGAAATTGCCGAGTCCGTGGGCTATTCAGACCAAAACTACTTTTCCAGAATTTTCAAAAAATACAGCGGCGAATCTCCGCTTGGTTACAGAAAAAAATACAATTAAGGCACTATTTATTATATCTGTATTTTAATTTTTATGAAAATCGTATGGATTAGCCTTGCCTGTCATATTCTCATAATGCATGGAAAGAGAGCATCCTCCGAGAACTATGTTATATGTATCGAGGTCAAATCCGTCCGATTCTGCAATTTCGTGCAAATATCTTTGCGCATCCTCCGAAAAGCTGTTTCCTATTGACAAAATATTCATAACATAGCCCTCCTTTTTATATTTTACCTATCAGGTAGCTTTGTTTTCCGTTTCTTAAGAAAATCGGTATTGATTCAATCGGTGCGTCAACCTCAACTGTTACACCGCCATCGTAAACACTTCCGTCACTTGCGAAAGTCCATGTTGCACCTTCGGGCAAATATACACTGCGACTTCTTGCTTTTTCATAGCATACGGGCGCAACAAGTATATCTCCGCCAAACATATATTGGTCCTTAATTTCCCAAGCGTTTTTATCTTCCGGAAATTCATAGAACAGTCCACGAATAACAGGGCTTCCTTTTTCGTGTGCTTCCTTCATTAAAGACCTTGTGTAATCACGCATCAATTCTCGGATATCAATGAATTTGCACATAATTTTGCAGTTTTCCTCGCCATAGCTCCAAACTTCATTATCTGCACCTGTAGCTTCACGATATTCTCCCGCCTTATTTATTATATTCTTACGGGGAAGTCTTGAGCCGTGCATACGCATTACAGGTAAGAAAGTACCATATTGGAACCAGCGAATTAAAAGCTCCTTAAACTCTTCATCTTCAATATTTCCGCCTGCAAATCCGCCAATATCCGTTGTCCACCAGGGAATTCCGCTTAATCCCATATTAATGCCGGCGCAAATCTGCTTTCTAAAATCAGTATAGCTTGAATGAATATCTCCCGACCATACCAAAGCACCATATCGCTGACTTCCCACCCATGCACATCTGCACAGGCTGACAACATCTTTAACGCCTTCTTTTTGCAATCCCTCATAAAACAATCTTTCAAACTCTCTCGGGAATACATTTCCGATTTCCGATACCGTTCCCATATGATATCTGTAGCACTCATAATCGTATGGAATAAATTCCGGCTCCGCTTCATCCAGCCAGAAATTTTCTATTCCTAAATTAAAATAATTTTCCTTACATTTTTCCCATACGTACTCACGGGTGGCAGGATTTGTTGGGTCAAGAAACACATTGTTTCCATGGAAAATCATCTGAACATCAACGCCGGAATTACTTTTCACAAGCAATCCCTTCTGCTTCATTTCCGCATAATTTACACTTCTCGAATCAACCTGAGGCCAGAAGGAAACCATAGGCTGTATGCCCATTTCTTTAAGATCTTTTACCATAGATAAAGGATCGGGGAAAAACTCTTTATCAAACTTAAAATCGCCGCATCTCAGCCAATGATAGTAGTCAATAACCAGTACATCAAGAGGAATGTTTCTTTTTTTGTATTCTCTTGCAATTTTCAAAACCTCTTCCTGATTATAATAACGAAGCTTGCACTGCCAGTATCCCAAACCATATTCCGGCATCATAGGCACCGTACCTGTGGCTTTTGCATAACTTTCAAGAATTTCAGAAGGCGTATCTCCCGCTGTTATCCAATAGTCAAGTTGCTTTGTTGTTTCCGCAATCCACTGGGTCGTATTTACTCCAAAATGAACCTCGCCTATTGCCGCATTATGCCACAAAAAGCCATAGCCTTTGCTTGAAATATAAAACGGAATACTTGCCTGTGAATTTCTGTGAGCAAGTTCAAGATTACATCCTTTTAAGTTTAAGATGTTATGCTGATACTGCCCCATACCATATATTTTTTCTTCTGCATCTGACTCAAATGTTTGTTTTATCTTATATAAATCTCCTGCAACAGTTTTATATTGTCTTGGTCTTTTGTGAAGTGCTCCGCCACATGAAATATCCCGAAGCAAAACTTCACCCTTTTTATTTTTATATTCAATTTGAACCGTATCCCCGCAATACAAATCCTCTATTACGCTTAAGCTTGCAATAATATTTCCGTTTTCAATGGATGCGCATTTTTCTTCTATTACAATATTTGTATCAGTATATTCCGCTTCTAAAAGAGCAATTTCCCCTTCTTTAATACCTCCGAAAAAAGAGGCACGGGTTCTAAAACTGTTTTTTCCCCAGGGTCTTAATTCAACTACTTCGCCATTGCCTGTAAAAACAAGTGAATTATCTTTTTTACTGAAGTATCCCATTTATTATCACTCCGTTTCCGTATATGTTTTTCCTGATAAGCTTAATTAAACATCACATTATTAATAACACTTTCAAGATATTCCTGCCTGCCGCTTTGAGGTTCTATTGTACTTCCTAAGTTTTCAGCATAAGCTGCAAGTTCTTCGAGTGTTGTTCCGCTTAAAATCTTTTTACCGATTTCGGTATTTGTAAAGCTTTGGTATTTTTCCTTTACAAACTCTTCAATTCTGCCGTCTTCAATTAAAGCCGCCGCCTTGATAAGCCCAAGTGCAAAGGTATCCATAGCAAGAATAAATCCGTGGAACATATCCTCATAGGTATTGCTAGGTCTGCGGTTTTTAGCATCAAAGTTGAAACCGCCCGTAAGTCCGCCTGCTTTAAGAACCTCGTACATACAGAAAGTTGCACTATATACGTCCGACGGAAATTCATCGGTGTCCCAGCCAAGAAGCATATCTCCCTGGTTAGCATCAATGGAGCCAAGCATTCCGTTGATTGCAGAAACCCTTAATTCGTGCTGGAATGTATGTCCTGCAAGTGTTGCGTGGTTTGCTTCAATATTCATCTTAAAGTCTTTATCAAGACCGTGTGCTTTTAAGAATCCGATTGCTGTTGCCGCATCAAAATCATACTGATGCTTCATCGGCTCCTTCGGCTTGGGTTCAATATAGAAATCGCCATTAAATCCGATAGAACGGCCATATTCAACCGCCATCTTCATAAGTCTTGCAATGTTTTCCTGCTCAAACTTCATATCTGTATTGAGAAGTGTTTCATAGCCTTCTCTTCCGCCCCAGAACACATATCCTCTTCCGCCAAGTTTTACTGTAAGCTCCAGTGCCTTTTTAACCTGGGAAGCCGCAAAACAAAATACTTCTGCGGAATTTGTACTTCCTGCTCCATTCATAAATCTGGGGTTTGAAAACATATTCGCCGTACCCCAAAGGCACTTAATGTTTGTACCTTCCATTTTTTCCAATATGTAGTCTGTAATTTCATCCAGTCTTTTGTTTGTTTCCTTGATATCCTCAGCCTCGGGCACAAGGTCAACATCGTGAAAGCAGAAATATTCAATACCCAATTTCTTCATAAATTCAAAACCGGCATCTACTTTTGCTTTCGCATGAGCCATAGTCCCTTTTTCCGAGCCGAATGATTTATCGGCGGTGTCTCTGCCGAACATATCTGTACCTGCCGCACAGAGGTTATGCCACCAAGCCATTGCAAAGGGCAAATGTTCTTTCATAGTTTTGCCCATAATAACTCTGTCTGCATCATAATACTTAAATGCAAAAGGATTTTTGCTGTCCTTACCTTCATATTTAATCTGTGGAATGTTTGAAAAAATCTCTTTCATTTCTCTTTCCTCCTATATCAGTTCTTTATATAATTCTTTTATTGTCGGATATATTTTTTTGTACTTGCGGTAAGATGCTTCGTATCTTTCCGCTATTTTTGCATCAGGCTTTATTTTTTCCTTCTTTGTTACCAGTTTTTCGGCACATTCTGTAACAGATTTATACTCTCCCAAAGCAACCATGGCAAGCATTGCCGCTCCAAGCCCCGGCCCTTCCTCAACAGCGGGAACTTCAAGTGTAACTCCAAGAACGTTTGCAATAATCTTTTTCCACAGTTTTGATTTTGCTCCTCCGCCGCAGATTGTACTTACCTTTACATCTATTCCAAGATTTTTTACAATTTCGAGGTTGTCACGAAAGGCAAAGGCAACTCCTTCCAAAATCGCCTGTACCATATCCTGACGTGTTGTATCAGGAGTCATTCCGATAAACAGTCCTCTTGCATCGGTGTCATTGATAGGACTTCTTTCACCCATCAGATACGGCAAAAAGTATATGCGGTTTTTTCCTAAATCTTCGTCTGTAATGTCCATCTGTTCTCCGTTGTAATCATCGCTCTTTAGAATTTCTTCATAGAACCATTTGTTGCAAGATGCCGCAGACAATATACAACCCATAAGATGATATCCGCCGTCCGAATGGCAGAAAGAATGGAGAGCGTTAAACTTATCCACTCCGAACCTTTCGGATGAAATAAAGATTGTGCCCGATGTACCTAAGGATATATTGCATTTTCCATTTCCAACGGTTGCTGTGCCTATTGCCGCACCTGCGTTATCACCTGCACCTGCCGCAACTTTTACACCCTCTGAAAGGCCAAGCATCTTTGCTGTTTGCGGCAAAACTTCACCGATGCATTCATAACTTTCATAAAGCTTTGGCAGTTGTTCTTCCTTTATGTTGCATATTTCAAGCATTTCTTTTGACCAGCATCTATTCTTTACATTAAGCAAAAGCATTCCCGATGCATCTGAATAGTCTGTCGAAAATACACCGGTGAGACGATATGCTATATAGTCTTTCGGAAGCATTATTTTTGAAATCTTACAGAAGTTTTCTTTCTCGTTATTTAAAAGCCATAAAATTTTGGGTGCCGTAAAACCTGCAAAAGCAATATTGGCGGTATAATCGGACAATTTTTGTTTACCCACTACCGTATTAAGATACTCGGTTTCTTTATTGGTTCTGCCGTCGTTCCAAAGTATTGCCGGACGAATAACTTTATCATTTTCATCCAATATCACAAGTCCGTGCATCTGACCTGCTACAGAAAGACCTTTTACAGTTTTCGCATCAAAGCCTGCGAGTAATTCTCCAATACCGCTGACAAATGCATCCCACCAGTCCTCAGGATTTTGCTCACTCCAGCCGGGGTTAGGATAATACACATCATAATTTTTAGTAACCGAGTTTAATATTTCACCACACGCATCAACAAGCAAAAGTTTTAAGCCTGATGTGCCAAGGTCTGCACCTATGTATAAATTCATACTTACACCTCCCAAAGTCTCAAGAGTTATATTATTTTGAAGAAACTGACTCCCAATCTTTTAAAAACCTTTGTATACCCGCATCTGTCAGAGGATGCTTTGTCATTTGCATAATCACACCATATGGTACTGTTGCAATATGCGCCCCTGCTTTTGCGGCATCAATCACATGAACCGGATTTCTCGTACTTGCGGCAATAATTTCTGTATTAATAGCGTGAATTTTAAATATTTCAGCAATATCAGCAACCAAATCTGCTCCTGCCCAACCAGTATCATCAATTCTACCCATAAACGGACTAACAAATGTTGCTCCTGCTTTTGCTGCAAGAAGCGCCTGAGCCGCAGAGAATATAAGAGTCACATTTGTCTTAACTCCCTTATTGCTTAAAACTTTGACCGCAGCCAACACCTCAGGTGTAATTGGGATTTTAATAACCAGATTTTTGCAATCAATGGCATCATAAATAGCCATCGCTTCCTTAACCATTCCGTCCGCATCAAGGCTTATTACCTCTGCACTTATAGGACCATCAACAATAGAGGCAATTTCCTTTACAACCTCAACAAAGTCCCGTCCTTCTTTTGCAATCAGACTTGGGTTAGTGGTAACTCCACAAATAACACCCATATTATTTGCTTTTTTGATTTCTTCTACATTTGCTGTGTCAATAAATAGTTTCATTGTTTTCCCCTTTTCTTTGCTGCTCTTAATTTATTAATAGAAAAATCCGAAATCTTCTTCAGATATTGAATTCACAAATTCTCCTTAACATCAACTTTAGTCTGATGTGCCAAGGTCTGCCCCTATATATAAATTCATAAACAATGCTCCCTTTTATCATTATGTTAATTATACTACTATTTACTTGACATTTCTCGCAAAAAAATATATAATTATGGACAGAATTTGTCTTTTGGGTGGTTTTATGCTTTATCAATTTCAACATTTTGGTATATCTGAATATTTTTGTAAAGAATACGGCGAAAACTTTAACTTTCCCGTCCATCTTCACCAATCATTTGAGTTTATTGTTGTTTTGGACGGGGAAATGGAAATAACAGTTGACAGCGACATATATACCCTTAGTAAGGGTGAGTCCGTACTTATTTTTCCTCATCAGATGCATTCTTTGTCAAGTCATAATTCAAAGCATATGCTATGCATATTTTCACCCGAGCTGGTACAAGCCTATGCTTCAAAAGTTATAGATAAAAAGCCTTCCAATAATGTAGTTTTGCTGAATCAATATCTTATAGATACCTTAGACGAGCTTGCGGAAGACTCTTCAACCTATGAAAAAAAGGCAATACTTTATTCTATTTGTGCAGAATTTGCAAAAAAAGCCGAATATGCAAAAAGACTTTCATACGATGAAAATCTTTTTCAAATCATATTTAAGTTTGTAGATGAAAATTATAGCTCGGACTGTTCGCTCAGTGATCTTTCCAAAAAAACAGGATATAGTTACTGCTATCTTTCCCGTTGTTTTAAAAAAACCATAGGAATTTCCTTTAATGCCTATGTAAACCGTTATCGTATTGACAAAGCCTGCACTCTTCTTAATAATACAAACTGCTCTATTTTGCAATGTGCTCTTGATAGCGGCTACAAATCCGTCCGTAATTTCAACAGAATTTTCGTTAATGTTCTAGGCGTTACACCAAAGGAATACAGGGAGAAATGCAACTGACAATAAGACTTCGTAATTAACTCAAAAAAGAAGAAGGAGTGCTCCTTCTTCTTTTTTAAGTCCACTCCCTTGCTATCCTTGCCGTAAGCTTTACTAATACGACATAACCTTGATAGCGTCGGTAAAATAGCATTTTTTTGTAAAATATCCTAATTTATGGATGTCCTCGGTAACACAAACAAATACCCCTCTTAGCCGGTAAATGTTGGCCAAGAGGGGTATTTCTGTAAATTCCCACGTGACGTGGAAATGAGTGGTGGAGGCGACGCTTCACCTTTCATTATAGAGTCATTTGCTATATGGGTTTCCTCGGTATGTCGAGTGTGGTAGCCTATATGGCAAGGAAAT
>JAFWWX010000441.1 GCA_017517985.1 Clostridia bacterium
CATGAGTCTTCTCCATATGCAATTCCGAGACCGCTTCCGCAGTCCCATCTCACATGAATTGTTCCTGCGTCATCTACATGGTCAACTGTTCCTCTGTCATCGTATTCGAGCTTTGAATATGGATCGTTCATATAGTTAAGAGCAATTCTCGTTCCTTTGGGATACTGCTCTCTTAGACTCTTTACTGTTTCTTCGCTTGGAAATCCAAACATTGTTATTACCTCCATTCTATTTTCAGAACAGTCTTATTTGACCGTTCTCATCGACTTTCAGTTCTATTTCTTCCTGCGGTATTTCTACCACTTGCGGTACTATTTCTTCTTTTTTACTCTCGACTGCTTTTGCCACATCTTCGATTGTCGTACCTTCTCTTAATGCCCACAATCCGACTATATAGGTCGGTGTGTACCAGATTGACCACTGTTCTCCTGTGAGCGAGTTTCCGTGTATGATTTTTGCAGGTATTCCGTATAGGCTCAGTTGTAGGTATGCCATGTGTACACACTTGATATCTATATCGCATGCAGTTACAACAAGCTCCGTCTGGTAATTATGCTTATGGTATGCCATTGCGGCAGCCAAGCCTATTACAAGACCTCCTGAACCTACACACGGTTCGCATACTGATACGAATCCTCTTTCGCTTATAACCTCTTCTGTATCCCCTGCAAGGACTGCCCTTCCCATGAATTCACATATGTGATTGGGAGTGAAGAACTGACCTTTGTACTTGTTATGAAGCTCCAATCCGTGAAAGACTTCGCCAAGCACATCACGGGGTGTTCCGCTTGTTTCTACCTCATCAGTTAAGTTTCTGACTAAGGTTGCAAACAATTCAACCAGAGCATTTTGCTCTTCTTTGTTGTATTGGTTTATAAGTTCGAGGTACCGTTTTTCTCTGTCCTCGAAGTTTGCCAAATCTACCGAATTGCTTATCGCTATGGCACTTATCTCTAACCAATCCTGAAAGATTTGGTATGCAGGATGTCTGTATGCAAGCTTCTGAATACCGTTTACAATTTCTCTGCCGTTTCGCAGGTACGATGGTGCTTTACTTGCCATATGAGTTCCTCCAAGACATACTAAAGGGCGCACCTTTCGATGCGCCCTTTGTATTTAAGTATCTCTCTATAAGTTCCTCTATGATGGCTTGTATTCTTGAGATTCGCTCATAGTATTGTTCGTCAGTCAGGTATATGGTGTCTGTCGTCATTAAGGTGTCCGGTTGCTCTTTTGTGGGATCCGCTTCCCACTTTGCATACAGGACTCCGTTTCCGTTAAAGGTGTACTCTGTTACCTCATTCTCTTTTGTTCGGGGATCCTCATACCATCCTTTGAATATGTATCCCTGTTTTTCAGGCACATATCCTGCAAGGTCAACCGTTTCGCCAAGTTTCCTTGTTATCGGTCTTATGTATGAGCCACCGTCACATGCGAATGTGAGTGTTCGTGTTCCTTTAAGTGTCCACTGAGCATACAAGGTTGTATCTTCCTCATATATCCATGTGTTATCGACAAGCTCACCGCCTTCAGGTTCTGTGAACCAACCTTCCCACTGATAGTCCGATGTGTGTTCGGGGATTGGGAGCCATTTGATTCTGCCTTTGTAGGTTTCTTTCTCAGGCTCCCCTACATATCCACCGTTTGCATCGAATGTTATGACATAATCTCTGATGTCTGCAATTACTTCGACTTTGGTTGCACCGCATTTGCAGGTGTACCTGTTAATGGTTTCATTTGAGTTTTTGATGTCATCTTCCCAAATGTGTTTGTGAGTTGCTTCTGCCATGACACTCGATTGTATCATAAGTGCCAGGGCAAGAGTCATTAATAATACTTTCTTTTTCATCTAATAATTCCTCCTGATTTAAGTATTTCTGCCTCTTGGCAACTCAAACATACCACTAAACTCACCGAAAGTCTACGAAGGAATTCATTTTAGCTGAATTTTGTTGAAACTCAACTAAATCAGTCTATCCAATTTTCTGAATTGGACAGTGTTGTTGCCATATGGTCATTAGCTGCTTCGATTATATCGTAGAATGCCCAATGGCTGTTTGTCTTAAGGTCAGTGAATCTGTCAAGGACCTCAAGGTTCTTGTTAATGTAATCCTGATCTGCTGTTCTTCCGGTTACACGGTTTACAACAGTTACAACCTCTGCTCTTGTGATGTTAATGTCAGGCTTGAATGTACCGTCTACATATCCGTTAAGCCATTTCTTATTAGATGCGTAGCTGATATCCTTGATTGCCCAATACTTACCGTCAACATCTGTGTATTTAGAGGTGATCTCTTCATACTTAACTTCTTCGAAGATATCAAAGTATCTTACTGCCATTGCAGTAAACTCAGCTCTTGTTACAGGAGCTTCAGGTTTGAATGTACCATCGGTATAACCGTTGATGACATCATACTTTTCAAGGTAGCCAACATAAGTGTTATACCATGCATTTGCAGGAATATCCTTAAATGATGCCTTACCGGAAATTGTTTCACCCTTCTTATCTGCAACAAGTCTTGCAAAGATAGCCGCAGCTTCTGATCTTGTCATATCACCTTCCGGTCTGAATGTACCGTCAGTGTATCCCTTAACATAGGCTGTATGCTCTACTGCAGGAAGTACCACGATGCCCTTGTCATCAGTTTTTGCGGTTACTTCGTTCTTGTTCTTATCCTTAAGAACTACTGTGTAATCAGCTTTCGCTTTACCGCTTCTGTCGGTTACTGTAATTGTGTAGTAGTTGTTGTCTTTTACAAGGTCTTTACCTGTCGGAAGAGTAAGTGTTACCTTATCTGTTGCAGTTGATTTACTTACAGATACTGTCTTACCATCCTTATCAACTACTTTAACATTTACTGTGGAGATTGAGCTTCCGCCACCTCCGCCACCGCCGGAGTATGAACCGCCTCCGCCGCCACCGCCTGATGTCTTAACAGGAAGTGTTACGATACCATTTGCATTTGTTGTACCGGATTTAGAAGTTGTCTTGTCGTTAATGGTTACGGATACATTTGCTTTCGGTTTGCCGTCTGCATCCTTAACGG
>JAFWWX010000442.1 GCA_017517985.1 Clostridia bacterium
CAACAACTGCATCCTGTTTGAGACGGTTGATGAGATTTGTTGTTGTGTGGCTGGGAACAGAGTGATTGGCGTATTCATAGCCGTTGGTATCAGTAACAATTTTTCCGTAGCACGCTTCTTTGGAATTTGAAGTGCCTGAGCCATAAGCTATCGAATCGCCGAGAACGAGATAAAATTTCTTTTGGTTTTCTGCATATCCGCAAATGCTGAACACGCCGAAAAACATCACAAGGCTTAAAACAATTGCTGTTATTTTCTTCATTTTAATTTCTCCTTTTTTCCTTTTCTTTTAATATAACATTCTTGTTTTTTTAGTCAATATTTCTTTTCAATGTTCTGAACAATACTGCTTTTTGTTGAACAAAATTAAACATAATATTTTTATTTTCTTTATTGAAACAAAACGAAAATAAATGTATAATTAAACCATAAAATTTAAAAAAGAGGTGTTCCGATGAAAAAAAGATTCCTCAAGGTCATATCTCTGATACTTGCTTTTTGGCTTATGTTCGGCAATGTCGCTTTTGCAACAAGCGGCGATGTTGACCCGGAAATCATAGCGGAAACAAAAGAAACCGCAATTCAGATTGAAAGTGAAGGCATTGTTCTTCTTGAAAATGAAGATAACTTCCTTCCGCTTGAAAATAAAAAGGTGAATGTCTTTGGCGCGGGCTCTGTTTGTCCGTTTTTCGGCGGTGCAGGCTCGGGTGCGATAACAACCGATGACCCCGTGACTCTCTATGAAGCCTTTGAAGCCGAGGGAATTGAATACAATGCAGAGCTTCGCGCTCTTTATGAAAAGCATTGCCTTTCAAATGAACTTCCCAAAACGGATAACACGGTTATCAACAATCTTCTTCAGGTGCTTCTTGCAAAGAATACTCTTGAGGAAATGAATCCGAAATATTTAACTGATAAACTTTTCGATAATGCCGTTGAATTTTCTGATACGGCAATAATCGTTATCAGCAGAACAAGTGCGGAAGGAACAGACCACACGGTTGAAACACTCAGCATTTCCGATGATGAAAAAGCAATGATTGAAAAGGTCACTGCGGCGTTTGAGAATGTTGTTGTACTTTTTAATATCGGCAATGTTATGGAAATGGGCTGGATTGATGAATATGAAAGCATCAAAGCGGCAGCGATTATCTGGATTCCCGGTGAATTCGGCATGACAGCCGTACCCCGCATGCTTGACGGCAAGGTTAATCCCTCGGGAAGACTTACAGATACAATTTCTTATAAAATTGAAGACCATCCTTCGAGTGAGTGCTTCGGCAGCAATAAATATAACGGCGGCGAGCATTTTGTTGAATATTATGAGGGAATTTATGTCGGCTACCGTTATTTTGAAACCTTTGCAAAGGACAAGGTGCAGTATCCTTTCGGTTATGGTCTTTCATACACAAGCTTTGATAAGAAAGTTGTATCAACCGAATTCGATTCCGAAAACATAACAGTAAAAATCGAGGTAACAAATACGGGTGAAAGAGCAGGTAAAGAGGTTGTGCAGCTTTATTACAGTGCGCCTTATACCGAGGGCGGCATTGAGAAGAGTGCAATCTGTCTCGGGGGATTTGCAAAAACAAAGCTTCTCAATTCCGGCGAAAAAGAAATTCTCACGATTTCTTTCAAAACGGATGATATGGCATCCTATGATTACAAGGAAAATGAAGCGTGGGTGCTTGAAAAAGGAACATACAAAATATTTGTTGCAAACGATGTCAGAAATCATATTGCAACCTATGATTACAAAGTGAAGAACACAAAAATAATTAAAAACGATTCCGTAACGGGAACAAAAATCGAAAATCTTTTTGAAGATGTTTACAGCGGATATGAAATTATGTCGAGAGCCGATGTAGACGGCACTTATCCCGCACTCCGTGAACTGAATAAGAAGGATTATCTGATTGATGTTGACAAAACACCCGAACCCGTAAAAGAAGGCGAAGCGCCGAAAATGGGTGTTAAGCACGATAAAACCATAACCCTGCAGGATGTTGTGGAGGATGAAACACTTTGGGATGCTTTTCTTGACCAGCTTACTCTTGATGAAATGACAATGCTTGTTATCAACGGCGGTTATGAAACTCACGGCGTTGAGCGTCTCGGAATTCCTCACACAATGGATAACGACGGTCCCTCATCCGTCAAGGGCAGAAACGGTCTTGTTTATACCGACAGCGGTACGGCTTACCCCTGCGCAACTGCAATCGGATGTACCTGGAATGTTGACCTTGCATATGAAATGGGCAAAGGCGCAGGCATGGAAGCCAAGGATATGGGAACGGACACATGGTATGCACCCGGTGCAAATATCCACAGAAATCCCAGAGGCGGCAGAAATTTTGAATATTTCTCCGAAGACCCGATTATTTCGGGAATCATGGCGGCTGAAATAATCAAGGGCGCAAACTCCGAAAGTCTTGTAACAACAATCAAGCACTTTGCTCTCAATGACCAGGAATCTCACAGAAACGGTATTTTTACATGGTGTGATGAGCAGGCGATGCGTGAAATCTATCTCAAAGCGTTTGAAATTCCCGTTAAGGAAGGAAATCCCAAGGGAATCATGTCCGCATATAACAGAATCGGCACAAAATGGTGCGGTTCAAGCTCCGCACTTCTCAAAGACCTTCTGCGTGAAGAATGGGGATTTGAAGGTTTTGTTGTTTCGGACTATTCATCGAATTTCACCGGCGGCGGATATATGAGTCCCGTGCTTGCGGTTTATAACGGCAACGACACAATTCTTTCCGGTATGTGGGCGCTTCAGGCTGTGCAGCATAAAGCGGCGGTAAAGCTTGCTTATGCAAAAGACCCCGTGGGATTCGGCAACGCGCTTCGTGAAGCCTGCAAGAATCTCTGCATAATGAAAATGGAAACCAAGGCATTCAAGAATCCGGAAATAACCTATGATTCTTCGCTTATAGGTTCGCTTGATACATTTGATGACTGGAATTTTGAATTCCCGTATGTGTTTACATTTATAAGATTTGTTTTCAATAATATCCTGAATGTTATAATCTACGCATTCAGATTTATTCTTTAAAAATATGCCGTCCGAAAACATCTTCGGACGGCACATTTTGCAAAAGAAATTTCTGTTGATTAAATTTTGACTTTGTATTAAAATAGTTTTGAAAACAATTCAGGAGATGATTCAATGCAAGTTATTATTAAATTTTTAATTACGGTTTTTACTACGGTTTCAATTTTTTGTTCAAACCTGCTTTTTCCTGCTACAATTTATCCTGAGAGCGAAAATTTTGACTTTTCATTCCTCGAGTATCCCGATGAAGCCATTGTTACCCTTGAAGAAGCGGGGCTTACCGAGCAGGAACTTGTGGGCCGTGCCTCGGCTGAATTGCCCGAATATGTTCAGTCCGGCGGTTATGACGATATCAACGGAATTATAATTTCTCCGTATTATACGGTAAAAGTAAGCGACACAGAAATTCCCGTGTATGCTTCGGTTGTTTTTATCCGTGTGGATGACACGGGAACGCTTCATTCTTTTTCTGAAATCTATGTTGAACCCGACTCTGATTTTTCGTTCAATATTGAGCTGACAGGTGCCGATGTGACACTTAAAAACGCCATTGTTTTGCCCGAATCTCACGGTGTGAAAGCACATTGCGCAGATAACAAGGTAACTGCATCAATTAATAAAACAGGTATTTACACCTTCCTTTTCAACGGCGCAAATCAGTATTACGGATACACACTTATGGTGCGTGAAAAGGTTGATGAGGATGCTGAAATTGCAGAATATATCACAGAATACGGCGAAGATAATGTAATTGTTCTTGACAAGGGCGTTTATGAATATGACTATGTTAATTTCGTTTCGCAGAACAATCAGGTAATCTATCTGAAAGAAGGAGCTTATGTTATCGCCAATCACCTTTATGATATAGACTGCGCTGAGGATGAGAACAAATACTTTGAACCAAGCGCACCCGGAGATAATGCCATCGGACTTACAAGATATCCGTTCCTGAATTTCTTTAACTGCAATAATCTTACCTTTACGGGCAGAGGAGTAATCGACCTCACACACCTTGACCGTCGTGAACGCCGCGGTATGGTTTTTACAAACTGCAGTAATATTAACATAAGCGGTGTGAAAATTATTAATTCTCCCGAATGGTCATTTATTTCATATTGCTGCACCGATGTAAATATTGATAATGTTGATATCATCGGCAACAGAGGAAACTGCGACGGCTTCGCCATTTGCAACAGCCACGATGTTACGGTAAACAACTGCTTTGCAAGAGTAGCGGATGACACTTTTGAGGTAAAAGCACTCGGCGGTACAATGGACAGCAAAAACATTACTTTCTCAAACTGTATCGCCTGGGGCGGTTATGCAAGATGCTTCGGTATCACAGGCGAAGTGAACAAAAAGATTTCCGATGTTACATTCCGTGACTGTGCTGTTGTTTACCGTGACGGAATTTGGGATAATGACAGAATAGGCTCGCTTGTTGTTGTGGCGGAACAGACCAAAGGCAGTATTGATGGCGTTTTTTTTGAGAATATAGAAATATTCCGTGACGAAGGCAGACCGATTCTTGTGAAAATTTATGACGAGGAAGCGGAGAATTTCGAGATTAAAAATATTGTTTTCCGAAATATTTCCTATACCTCATATATGAAGCCGAAAATAGCAGGCACAGACAGCAACACAAATACTGTGCAGGTAGAGCTTGATAATATCACGGTCTGCGGTAAGCATCAACCCTTTCCGCAAGTGATGTTTAATATCGGCAAATATTGCGAAATAAGCTGAAATTAAAATGTATTGATATTATAAACATCAAGCCGCCCGAGTTTTTATGCCCGGACGGCTTCGTTTTCTTATTTGTTGCAGTTTTTGTCGAATGAAGGGTTGAATGCGTAAAAATTCTTTTCGTCAAGCTTATCTGTTGCAAGTCTTAAGCCTTCACCGAATCTCTGGAAATGAACAATTTCTCTTGCACGAAGAAATTTGATGGGTTCTCTTACATCGGGGTCATCAACAAGGCGGAGAATATTGTCATAGGTAGTTCGTGCTTTTTGTTCTGCAGCAAGATTTTCGGTCATGTCGGTGATGACATCGCCCTTGCTCTGGATGTATGCGGCAGTAAAAGGAACACCTGCAGCCGAAGAAGGATAAACACCGGCAGTATGGTCAACGAAATATGCATCGAAACCGTGCTTTTTGATTTCTTCCTCGGAAAGATTTTTTGTGAGCTGATAAACAATTGCGCCAATCATTTCAAGGTGACCTAATTCTTCCGTACCTACATTTGAAGTGAAATGGTCCCTTTTGCAGTTCAGATTCCACTCAATCGGCAGAGGAAAGAGCCGAACATACAAAACCACCTCAATCGATGCAGTAAGCACCGACAAGAGGTGGTTCAGTATTTTTGTGAGTGTAATTTGACAAATTGGAATTTGTCGTTATAAATCAATATTGATTTCGTACTTTTCTTCAATGAGTATATAGTTCACACCATATCTCTGCGCTAGGTCAAACATTTCAGCATTATCTGCCAATACACTCTCCATTTTACACCATTCATCATCCAAACGATTTTCAATGGCATTTGCATATTTCTTTATGTCAGCAAAGTGATTTCTGATATAATCTTCACTCATTACAAGGCAGTAATATTTAATATCTTTGAGATATTCATTTTCAAAATCCTTCTGCCAATCGAACGGAATATAACAACCTTCTACAATTAGATTCTGCTTATTTTCGATAGCAGTTTTCATCATTTCACAAACAATAGGCCATAAGTAATCTGTCAAATCCTTATCCTCACTCATTGGTGTTAGTTCTGTATTTCCACTACGGATTAAACCCATTTTTAAATGGTCTATGGACAAATATGGATATTTATATTTGTCCAATAACTTTTGAGCAAGTGCAGTTTTTCCTGTATGCGATGCTCCGGTAATTAAAATAATCATGCTTTTTATCCTCACAACTTGGAATTATTCTACATCATTCTATTGTTCAATTATTTTTACCACGCCTAAACCGGTATCTATTAAAACGGCGCGTTCTGTACCGAGCAATAAATAGCAATGTGTTTCTTC
>JAFWWX010000443.1 GCA_017517985.1 Clostridia bacterium
ACCTGAATTGGCAGTAAAGAATCCTCGGAGGTTTACATTGTATTCGGGCATTGTAAATGTGCCGTCAACAGGATTGTCGGATGTTCCTCTGTACCAGCCTGTAAATGTGTAACCTGCAGGAGCTTCCGCCTTGTCGGCAACTTCTACTGTTTCGCCGTACTTATATGTGCCGCCTAAAGGTAGTTCAGGAATATTTTCAATTTGTGTATCTCCGTCATATCCGTATGTTACAGTATACTCGATTCTGTCGTAATATACCTTGAGAACTAATGAACCGTCAGGTAATATAGAACCGGAAATTGTATCTGCACTCTTGATTTCGTTATATTCAAAACCTGTAAATCTGTTAAGCGGAATTGCAGTGACAGTATGTCCTGTTTCGCCCGTAAAGCCGTCTTCAACAAGCACAGGAGCATCTTGGTAAACACCTTCTGTTAAGGTTTCAAGATAATGTTCTACTTTATAAGGAGTTGTAGTTGAGTTTTCGAAGTAACCTACAAGAGTTACATCTTTATCAGGCATTGTAAATTTCCCATTAGCAACAGTTACATCTGTCTGCAACGGATACCAACCCTTAAACACATAGCCTTCAAGTACGGCAGGCTGTGCAACTGTTACTTCCTGACCGTATTGTGCCTGAGCAGTTTCAGGAAGATTAGGAGCTCCTACCGGAGGTGTGGTTGAGTACCGATATGAGACATTGTGTGAGTTTACTGTAAATGTACCGGTAATCTCCACATCACTTTCGGGCATTGTAAATTCATCGCCCGGGTTTACAACGGAACCGTTCATAGCCCAACCACTGAAGGTATGCCCTTCTTTTGTAGGTATAGCATCAACATTAACTTCTGAACCTACAAAACGATTATAGGATGACACGTCTGCTCCGTCAACCTTATATATTACCGTGTATGTAGAAAGCTTTGGAGTTTCAACTCCTGCAGCCGAGTTTTCATCGCTGTCATTGATAAGTGCAAGTCCCGTGTTTGTGGGAAGTATACCGTCCATAAGCGTTGCGGAAGCGGCATCTATAACATTATAGTCGGGAACAACAGTAAAGCTAATAACGAGCCGTTTGCCATAGAAACCGTTTCTTGCTGTTTCGGATACATAGTTTGCATCAAAGTCAAAGCCGTTGACTGTAAGTCTGTCTTCTATTATCTCGCAGGAAAGAGAGCTGTCATCAACAGGCTCTGCCCAAGTGCCGTCAGCATTTCTTGCACTGGTTTGTAATTTTACATTACTTGCACTGCCTACAAAATCGAAATAAGGAGAAATAGTATCTACCATTGTTGCTTCTTTACCAAGCGTTACTGTCGGGTGGTCGATCTCCTGAATGATAGATTCAAATATCATTGTAAGCGTCATGTCTCCGCCAGGAGTCATATAGTAGCCTGCCGAGATGTCGCAATTTTCTTCACTAGAGTCCATGCTTATTGAATCGGGATAGTTTGATGACATATAATGCATAAACTTATTGATGTTTGCATCAAGGTCAGCTGCATCCGCACCGGGTGCAACCGAAACACCGTAAACTGCAACATCAGCTTCGTTTTCCATTCTGCCGGCAATCTGAATTGCCGTATTTGCAACGGATTCATCAAAGCCGTTCCAGTGGTTTGGTTCGCCGTCGGTAAACACAATAACAACCTCTTTGCGGTCAACAGCACCTTCAGATAAAATCTGGCTGCGATCCATTAAAACAGCTTCTGCGAGTGCAAGACCTTTATCAACAGCAGTAGAGCCTGCAGGGTCCAGCGAAGCAACAGCAGCTTTCAGTGTATTTGCACCGTTTGCATCAACAGGCGTCAAACCTGCTACAACCTGAGAATAGTTAGATTTACTGCTGTTAGAACCGTTTCTCTGTGTATAAGTTCCGTTGCCGGGAGTGATAACAGGTGTATCTGTTGTCCCGTTTGAATAGTTTGGTCCTGCAAACTTAACGATAGAGATGGTATGCATATCGGAAACATCAAGACCGCTGTTCATTGTTGCAGTAGTATCAATAAATGAATTAACCGCACTTTTCAGCACATCCATTCTGCTTCTGCTTGTTGTGGATGTTGACATTGAATAAAACTGATAAATGCTGTAATCATTTTCGCGATTTTCAGGAACTCCGTCGTTTAATTCGGGATAAACATATACACTGGTATTACCGCTTGAGTATTCAAAAAACTCATACCCATTGTTGTCACGACCGTCTCTTGTTACACGTGTGTATACCGGGGTTTCTTCTGTTCCTGTGTTTATGTAGTATGCAGTCGAGTTGTTGAAGCCGTATCCTGTGTGTTCTTCTGACCACCAAAACATACCGTTTCTATATGTGTATGTGTTTCCGAAAACCTTATTATATGTGGTCACAGAACTGCTGTCATATGTATCGTCCATAGAACCTGAAACGTCAAGAACAAGAACGATGTCAGTAGGCGAAACAGAACTTATCTGTCTTACTACACCGGTTGTATGTGCGGTAAGAGTGATATCAATTGTTCCGTCAGATTTGGCTGTGGAAGTTTTGGTATAAATAATACCGCTTGCCTGATTTGTATTCTCCTTAGTACTTGATTCAATCACCTCAAGTTCAGGTTCGGCAGATAATTCTGCTTCATATTTCTCGGCATTTACAATTCTTGGCGTAGGCACTGCTGATACGACAAGAGTTAATCCCGGCATATATGTTGTCACAGTCATAGCCAAAACTAAGAACAAGGCTAATAATTTTTTGACTTTCATAAAATCAATCCTTTCATTTTGTATTTTCGTTATATTTTTATTTCAAACACTTTTAGTATCCATACTAATTATAACATAGTACATTCTAACAGTCAAGGAAAATTTTATTATTTTGTTTTTTCCTCTACCCCTGCAGAGAAAATGACCGGATTCAAAAAATCCTCATATCTACGATTCTATAATAGAAAACAAGTTTATTATAAAACCAATCCCCACCGGTTGATTTGTACACATATTTTTGTTATAATACAAAGGATGTATATAAAACAATACATGTACATCAAAAAATTAAATATATCACACAGAGTGTCGGTTATGCTGCAAAGTCTTTATGTCAGGAATAATCGGTGAAAAGGGAATGTGGTGAGACCCCACAACGATACCAGTCGCTGTATGCATCAAAGAATGTATATCCGTCGGTGAAAGCCGGTCATTGGGAAACTGAGAAGGCAGGATATATGAGCGTTTATGTGATGCGAGTCAGAAGACCTGCTCTGATGCTTTTTCCGTATGCGTTTTTACGCAGGAGAGGGTATTTCCGTTGCACTGCAATCCGTCTAGAGTAAAGGCAGGATTTACAGTTTTTTTGTGCTGTGTATTTTTGTGTAATGAAATGTGATGACGCGGAAAAACTGCCGTGGCAGCCTTTAAGGTTGCTGCGGTTTTTGTTTTCAACTGCGGGTATTTTAAAGTTTATGGTTTTGTGGAAAGGATGGTGCTTTATACTGATATGAATGAATTTAAAACATATCATCCGATCGTGAATTTTACATACTTTGTAATTGTAATCGGGTTTTCCTGCTTTTTTATGCATCCTGTGTGTCTTGGTATTTCACTTGTAAGTGGTTTTACATATTCCGTGATGCTGAAGGGTAAAAAAGCAATCAAAACAAACTTAGTATATATGCTTCCGATGATTTTAATGATGGCATTTATAAACCCTGCATTTAACCACGAGGGCGTAACCATACTGCAGTATCTGCCGAGCGGTAATCCGTTGACGCTTGAATCCATCGTTTACGGACTTTGTGCGGCTATTATGATTGTGAGTGTTATCTGTCATTTTTCCTGCTATAACGAAGTTATGACAAGCGACAAGTTTATCTATCTGTTCGGTAAAATCATACCTGCAATGTCGCTTATTATGTCAATGACACTGCGATTTGTACCGAAGTTTGCAACGCAACTTAAAGTGGTAACAAACGCTCAAAGGTGTATGGGGCGTGATGTTTCAAACGGAAACATTATAAAGCGTGTAAAGAACGGTCTTAATATCTTGTCTATTATGACAACTTGGTCACTCGAGAATGCCATTGAAACCGCTGACAGTATGAAAGCCCGCGGCTACGGCATACCGGGAAGGACTGCATTTTCAATATTTACATTCGATAAGAGAGATAGAAAAGCACTTGCGTTTATTTTGCTTTTAGGTATATATACATTTGTTGGAAGCTTACTGGGAAAAATAGCTTTCAGATTCTTCCCTTCTATGAAATTAGCGGAGGTTTCTGTATTTGGCATAAGCGTATTCGTAGCATATTTACTGCTTTGTAGTAGCCCAATAATAATTGAACTGTGGGAGGTGAGAAAATGGAAAGCTTTAAGGTCGAAAATTTAAGTTTTACTTATCCTGCCAGATGCGATAAGGCGCTTGATAATATAAATTTTACAGTAAATCAGGGTGAATTTATTCTGCTATGCGGAAAATCGGGTTGCGGTAAAACTACGCTTTTAAGGCTATTGAAATCGTCGCTTGCACCACATGGTGAAATAAGCGGAAATATTTATTTTAACGATAAACGCCTTGCAGAGTATGACACCAAAGAACAAGCATCAAGTATTGGATTTGTAATGCAGAATCCCGACAATCAGATTGTAACCGATAAGGTATGGCACGAGCTTGCGTTTGGACTTGAGAGTCTTGGATATAAGCAAACCGAAATCAGAACAAGAGTATCCGAAATGGCTTCGTTCTTCGGAATACAGACTTGGTTTTATAAGAAAGTATGCGAGCTTTCAGGCGGTCAGAAACAACTTTTAAATCTTGCATCTGTTATGGTGATGCAGCCGTCAGTTTTGATACTTGACGAGCCTACAAGTCAGCTTGATCCAATCGCAGCGGGAGAGTTCTTGAAAACTTTAGAGAAGATAAACCGTGAGCTTGGCACAACCGTTATTCTCACCGAGCATCGCTTGGAAGATGCTTTTCCGATGGCTAGCAGAGTTATCGTTATGGATGACGGAAAAATCATAGCAGATGAAGCTCCAGAAAGTGTCAGCAAAATTCTGAAATTCCAAAATCACGATATGTATAAAGCGCTTCCAACGCCTTTAAGAGTACATGGCGAAGTGGCAAACTCTCTCCCCTGCCCCTTAACTGTCAGGGATGGCAGAGTGTGGCTTTCAGAATATTCAAAAGACAATACTTTAAATCCGGATGTTATTCCAAAAGATAAACCGCAGGAAAATACCGACATTGTAATTGAAATTAAAGATACATATTTCAGATATGAAAAGAACTTACCTGATGTTGTTAAAGGCTTTAATTTAAGTGTAAATAAAGGTGAACTATTCTGCCTTGTCGGTGGTAACGGAACAGGAAAGACTACGGCACTATCTCTGATTTCAGGTCTCAACACACCATACAGAGGTAGTGTACTGATAAAAGGGCAAAAAATTTCAAAAATCAAAAAATTGTATGATGGACTTTTGGGTATTCTTCCTCAGAATCCGCAAAGTGTATTTGTAAAGAAAACGGTATATCTTGATTTGTTGGAAATACTTTCTGATAAAAAACTTACAAAAAATGAAAAAGAACAAAAGGTACAAAACATATCTGTTCTTTGCAGAATAGAGAATCTTTTGGAAAGTCACCCATACGATTTATCAGGTGGCGAACAGCAAAGAGCTGCCCTTGCAAAGATACTCCTTATGGAGCCTGAAATATTGCTTCTTGATGAACCGACAAAAGGAATGGATGCACATTTCAAAGAAGAATTTGCAGATATTCTTATGGATTTGAAAGCAAACGGCGTTACAATCCTTATGGTATCTCACGATATAGAGTTCTGTGCTGAATTCGCCGACAGATGCGCTCTTGTATTTGATGGTGGCATTACATCAGTTGACACGCCGAGGGAGTTCTTTAAGGGTAAGAATTTCTATACAACATCAGCAAACCGTATGGCAAGAACTTGTCTTCCTGATGCGGTTTTAGCTGAAGATATTATTCTTGCCTGCGGTGGTAAAGCACATAAGAGAGAAAGGCAATCAAAAAATACTGATTTGCAAAAGAGTGAAAACGAAAGCAAATCGCAAAGAGATTATGTAGCAAAGCCAATACAAGTTCAAAAGCCGGATACAAAACTTATAAAAAGAACTTTATTTTCAACATTCCTGATACTGCTTTTAATACCTTTCACCATATATTTTGGAATTACCTTTTTCGGCGACAGAAAATATTACCTTACAAGTCTGCTTATTCTTCTTGAAACAATGATACCTTTTTTTATGGTATTCGAATCCAGAAAGCCCAAAGCAAGAGAGCTTATAGTAATAAGTGTATTATGTGCAATAGCCGTAGCAGGCAGAGCGGCATTCTTTATGATACCGCAGTTCAAGCCGGTTATTGCAATTGTAATTATTGCAGGTGTTTCTTTTGGCTCTGAAACGGGGTTTTTAGTGGGCGCAGTCACAGGATTCGTTTCAAATTTCTTTGCAGGGCAAGGCCCCTGGACGCCATGGCAGATGTTCGCCTTTGGTATTATCGGTTTTATTGCAGGAATACTTTTTAGAAAGGGTATCTTGCGAAAGACAAAAGTGTCCCTTTGCATATTCGGCTTTTTAGCAACCTTTATAATCTACGGCGGTATTATGAATCCTGCGTCCGTTATTATGTGGCAAAGTAGAATCAATTGGGATATGATCGTATCTGCATACATTCTGGGAATCCCCTTTGACCTTATTCACGCTATTGGCGTCACTTTTTTCCTCTGGTGTATTTCGGGAGCAATGATAGATAAGCTTGAGAGAATCAAGTCAAAGTATGGCTTGATTTATTGAAGAAATAATTATTTTTAGCAGAATCAGATAGCCTTCACTGTACTTTATCACAGTAATAGTACGCAAATGTTATTTAGCTTTTTGCAAAAATTTACAATTACAGCACAGTCAACAGATCAAATTCTTATTGCTAACATTTGTGTTTTGTGGTATAATATCAATGTTTTAAATAATCTTTTACGGAGATTCGCAAATGATAAAAAAACTTATTGGTGATAAAGCCTTTTACCGCAGGGTTACAATTATTACTCTGCCGATTCTTATACAGAACATTATAACGAACTTTGTAAGCCTTATTGACAACATTATGGTAGGTCAGGTGGGTACTGAGCAGATGACCGGTGTTGCGGTTGTCAATCAGCTGATGTTTGTTTTTAATATCTGCATCTTTGGCGGCATTTCGGGGCCCGGTATATTTACGGCACAATATTACGGAAAGAATGACACAAAAGGTGTTCGCAATACTTTCAGATTTAAGCTCATTATAGTTACTGTAATGACTGCAATAGGTATTCTTTTGTGTACTGCTTGCCGCGACCCTCTTATTTCTCTATTCCTGCACGAAGGTGAACAGGGTCTTGATCTTGCAAAAACCCTTGACTACGGCAGAGTGTATATAGGAATTATGATTATACAGCTTTTCCCCTTTGCTTTAATGCAGGCATATGCAGGAACTTTACGAGAAACAGGCAACACCTTTGTTCCTATGCTTGCAGGCGTTATTGCGGTAATAACAAATACTGCTCTTAATTATCTTCTTATATTCGGAAAACTCGGTTTCCCCGAACTTGGTATTTCAGGTGCTGCAATAGCAACAGTTATTGCAAGATTTGTTGAATGCCTTATTGTTGTTGTCTGTACTCACTTAAATCCAAAAAAATATCCCTTCATAAAAGGGGCCTACAAATCCCTTTATATCCCATACGAGCTTATAAAGAAAATAATGCTAAAAGGCTTCCCTCTTATGACAAATGAAATTCTCTGGTCCATCGGAACTGCAACTCTTGTTCAGTGCTATTCTGTAAGAGGTCTTGAGGTTGTTTCCGCATACAACATAAGCTCCACTGTTTCCAATCTTTTCTATTGTGCTTTCTTTGCCTTCGGTACAACAATCTCCATTATTATAGGTCAGCTTCTCGGTTCGGGAGACCTTAAAAAAGCAAAGGACGACAGCACAAAAATCCTTGCTCTTGTTGTTGCAATATGCGTTGTTCTTGGTGGTCTTATGGCTATTCTCGCCCCTGCCATTCCCGAAGTATACAACACCGAACAATCAGTAAAAACACTTGCCTGCGAATTCCTTATTATAAGTGCAGTTCTCATGCCTATGCACGGCTTTTCACACTCGGCTTACTTTACACTTCGTTCGGGTGGTAAAACACTTGTTACGTTCCTTTTTGACAGTGTATTTATGTGGGTTATTTGCATCCCCTGCGCCTTTATACTTTCACGCTTCACCCAGTGGCCAATTATACCTATATTCATCGCAATTCAAGGTTTGGAAACTGTTAAATGTATTCTCGGTTTCATCCTAATCAAGAAGGGCATCTGGATCAACAATCTTGTTGCGGATGATAATTAAGCAGACATCTTTTGAGTTTCCACAGCAATTATTTTAAAGTGTAATTTTTGAATAAACTAA
>JAFWWX010000444.1 GCA_017517985.1 Clostridia bacterium
ATTTTAAGATTTTTAATTCCGGTCGCTTCCTTTTCTTCCGCTTCGATCTTTGCAATCCAGCTTCTGCCTTCACCCATAATACTACGAAGCTCGTCAATCTGGGTATTATATCCGTCACGGATAAAACCACCCTCACGGATGGAAAAAGGTGGAGTATCACATATAGCCGATTTAATTTCTTCCTTAATATCCGAAAGCTCATCAATATTTGTGTATAGCTCGCAAAGCTCAGGGCAATTAAAAGAGGCAAGAAGTTCTCTTATTCTCGGAATATGCTCGCAGGTTACCATAAGCGCATTAAGGTCACGGCCGTTTGCAGTGCCGTAAACTATTTTTGTAAGTAATCTTTCAATGTCGTTGATTCCGGAAAGCTCAAGCTGAAGTTCTTCTCTTGCAATAAAGCTTCCGAAAAGCTCCTTTACAGCTTCCTGACGGGTGTTTATCATATTTACTGAAACAAGAGGCTGTTCCACCCACTTACGAAGAAGTCGTGAGCCCATGGCAGTCTTTGTTCTGTCCAGTACCCAAAGAAGTGTACCTTTTTTTTCGCGTGTACGCATTGCCTCGCAAAGCTCAAGGTTTCTTCTTGTGTTTACATCAATTGCAAGGAACTGCTCATTATTGTAGTAGGTAAGCTTGTTTATGTTGGAAATATCCTGCTTCTGCGTTTCTGTAAGATAATCAAAAAGTGCTGAAAGTGCCACAAGAGCAGGGGATTCGGGGGATATGCCATATTGGTTGAGATAGTCCTCGCCAAACTGCTTTACAAGTATATCAAGACCCTTTGAAAATCTTTCAGCATCACCTGCACCAAGGTATGCACCAAGTCTTCCTCTTATATATCCCGCAAGCTCATCAAGACTATCCTCATTAATATTTGTGATAACTTCACTTGGGCTGTATACCGCAAGTTCGCCTGTAAGGCTTGAAATAATATCTCCCTGTGAAAAGTCGGTAGCATAAACATCGGCTGTTGAAATATCTGCAACCGCAAATCCGGCACGTGAGCCTTCTATAAACATAGCACAAAGGTAGTTGTTCTTTCCCTCGAGAAGAAGACTTCCCTCTGTAACTGTACCGGGAGTTATAATTCTTACAACATCACGCTTTACAATTCCTTTAGCTGTTGCCGGGTCCTCCACCTGCTCGCAGATTGCAACCTTGTAGCCTCTGCCCACAAGCTTTGCAATATACCCCTCGGCACTGTGGTAGGGGACTCCGCACATTGGAGCACGCTCTTCCATTCCGCAATCACGTCCTGTTAAAGTCAGTTCAAGCTCGCGGGATGCGGTTATAGCATCGTCAAAGAACATCTCGTAAAAATCTCCGAGACGATAGAAAAGTATATGGTCTTTATATTGGTCCTTTACTTCAAAATACTGAAGCATCATCGGAGTATAGGGCATTATGGCACCTCGGCTTTCTGAGAAATAGTATCTAAAATTCGGAGTTCGGAATTCGGAATTGATGTGGATTTTCGATGCACAAAAATCTTCTCTGTGTTTTCAACCAAATTCCAAACTCGACTTGCTATCAGTGCTTGCAGTTGCTCTTACAGCTTGAACAGTTGCCACTGCAGGAACCTGATCCGCTTATTTCACCATCTGAAAGGAATGAGCTGATTGTGGAGTTTACAGCACCAAGAAGCACATTAAATTCCTGTTCGGCGGTCTGGAATCTCTGATATAACGGATGCTCGTTTATTTCACGGAAAAGTGTCTCTGCTCTTGCTCCGATTGCATCAATTATCTGCTCGTCTGCATTTGTAAGCTCTGCCTGCTTGTCAAGCAAATCCTTCTGTACCTTAAATTCGGAAAGCTTTGTCTTAAGTTCGTCACTTGCGAAAAACTCTTTCTTTGCCTCTGTATATTCACTGAATTTCTTGCTTGCCTTGAGTTCCTTACCAAGGGTCTTTGCAAGTTCGATTATCTGAAGTTCTGTCATTTTTAATGTACCTTGCCTTTCAATAGTTTTTTAGTTTTCTATAATTTCCGCATAAACGCTCGCGCCCTCGCTGGATACGACTTTTACGTTTATGTATTCTCCGTAGTAATCCTTGTTTGTTTTGAATTTTATAATCTTATTTCCTGAATTTCTGCCGGAGCAGAAGCCGTCCTGTGCGGGATGCGTGTCAACAAGGATTCGCATTTCTCTGCCTACAAGCTTTTTACCGAGAGCTGCGTTGACCTCCGATTCAATTTCAAGAAGTTTTGAGAATCTTGCACTCTTTTCTTCTTTCGAAATCGGGTCATCCATTTCCGCTGCAGGTGTGCCGTTTCTGGGAGAGAAGATGAATGCATATATGGAATCAAAGCCTATTTCCCTGACAGCAGATAAGGTTTCCTCAAACTGTGTGTCAGTTTCACCTGGGAAACCGACAATTATATCAGTTGTAAAGGTTATATCAGGCATAGTATCTTTGATTTTTTTTGCAACTTCAAAGTATCGCTCTCTGTCATAATGACGGTTCATGGCTTTCAGTACTTCACTGCTTCCGGACTGCATAGGAAGATGAAAATGTCGTGCAATCTTCGGATTTTTCGCCATAACCTCGATAAGCTCGTCGGAGGCGTCTTTTGGGTGGCTTGTCATAAAGCGTACAAGAAAATCACCGGGGATTTCGCAGATTTTCTCAAGAAGCTGTGCAAAGGAGATTCTCTCATCTTCAGGGAGAGTCTTTCCGTAGGAGTTTACGTTCTGACCAAGGAGCGTAATTTCCTTATAGCCTTTCTCTGCAAGTTCACGCACCTCTTTAAGTATTGCTTCAGGTTTTCTGCTCCTTTCTCTGCCACGTACATAGGGTACAACGCAGTAGGTGCAGAAGTTGTTACAGCCGTACATAATGGAAACCCACGCACGAAAAGAGCTGTCACGCTCAACAGCACTGCCTTCGATTACAGAGTAATCTTCAGTGCCAACATAATATCTTCTTCTCTTGTTTGTAACAACATCATAAAGAATTTCCGGGAATCTGTGAAGCATATTTGTTCCTGCAACAAAGTCAACATAAGGGTAGCTGTGCTTAATGGTGTTTTTGCGATGCTCCTGCGCAACCATACACCCCCAAAGACCTATTATAAGGTCGGGATTTTTTTCTTTCAAGTGCTTTAATTGTCCGGTTTTTGATAAGGCACGAAGCTCTGCGTGCTCGCGTACAGCACAGGTGTTGTAAACAATAAGGTCGGCATCTTCAATGCTGTCGCACTTTGTGTATCCGCAACTTATCGCCCAGCCGAGAATCCTTTCGCTGTCAGCCTCGTTCTGCTGACACCCGAAGGTCTCAACACGAACCTTTAGGTTTTTGCCTTTATTTATTTCGCAAAGTTCACTGCAAAGACCATACTGCTCGTTTATATCGTTGTAGTTAAAATCTGTGTGTTTTTTCATATCCTTATTTCTCTTTATTTCGCTTTCTCGTAAAGCTTTTTCATATCTTCTGTTGTAAATGTGTACTGTTTGCCACAGAACTGACAGCCGACATCAATGGGTTTTGCGTCGTTGATAATATCTTCAAGTTCTTTTCTGCCAAGGGAAACAAGAGCCTTTTCAACTCTTTCGCTTGAACAGTCGCAGTGATAAGAGCAGTCAATTTCGTCAAATATGTCTATCTCAATGTCGCTCATGATTTCGGAGAGAAGTTCTGCATTTGTCTTGCCCTCGCTGAACATCTGTGAAACATTTGAAAGCATAGGAACTCTTTCGGAGAGTCTGTCGATAAACTCGTCGTCAGCGCCGGGAAGAAGCTGAATCATAACTCCGCCTGCGCCTATTGCTTTGTAGTCTGTACCGATAAGAACACCAAGAGCACAAACTGTAGGAATCTGTTCGCTTTTTGCGTAATACTCTGTAATATCCTCTGCAATTTCACCCGAAACAATCGGAATCATACCCACATAAGGCTCACCCTCGCCGCAGTCGCGGATAATATACATATTTCCTTTTCCCACAGCGCCTGCAACATCAAGCTTTCCCTTTGCATTTACAGGAAGGTCGGCGGTGGGATTTTCGGCACAGCCCTTTACATTTCCGTAGTAGTCGCTTGTGGCAATAAGCTTTCCGCAAACTCCGTCGCCGTCAAAGGTGAGAGTTGCACTGTCTGTTTTGTTTTTCAGCATTACACCAATAAGTGATGCGGCTGTAAGTGTTCTTCCAAGCGCCGCCGCACAGGTGGGGGAGAGATGGTGAATTTCAATAGCATCATTTACCATTTCTTTTGAGTTTATAATAAGTATTCTTGCGTTTCCGCATCTTGTCATAGCTCTTGTAATTGTGTTTTGCTTCATTTTATACCTCGTTTTTTGTTATATTATCAATATTTGTTGGTTTTTGAGAATATTATGTATGGTTTGTCATCAGAAGACCGCTTGCGGTCTTTGTAGGGGCGGATATTATCCGCCCGTGTCCCCGACAAATCGGAGCTTGGCATCTAAGACAAATTCAAATTTGCATTATGTCACGGCGTGCCGAGTCGTCACGCCCTACGATAAATTCAAATTTTTGTTATGCCTTTTTCGCAATAATATAGAGTCGCTCGTCTGTTTCCTCGAAACCTTGTGTAAAATCGTAGTTCGAGAAAACGCCGCAAATCTCAAAGCCTGTGTCGGACATCATCTTTTTTATACTACGAAGTGTATACATTCTTTCTCTCTGATGCTCGTCGGTGCGGTTGTATCTTCCGTCTTCGTCTTCTGTGAATATGGAAAGATAAAAGTCGCATATTTTTGTTTTTTCGTTGTAGAAATTCTGCCACGCGCAAAGAACGCCCTGATTTTCAAGAACATAAGCGTTATCTGCGTAGGTTGTCTCAAACTTTTTCTTTGAGTTTATGTCAAAAATAAATATACCGCCATTCGAAAGATTTTTGTGTACACTTTCAAGGGTAGAGCAAAAATCCGACGGCTTTGTGAGATAGTTCATGCTGTCAAGAAGACACAACACGGCATCTGCTTTTGAAAACAGAGAAAAATTTCTCATATCAGCAGATACGAATCTTACAGAAGCATTTGAATTTCTTGCTTTGTATTCTGCCTCGGTTAGCATCTCAACCGACAAGTCGGAGGCAGTTACATCAAAGCCTCTTTTTGCCATTTCGATTGCCATAGTTCCCGTACCGCAGGCTATTTCGCATATTCTTTTTATCTGGATGTCGGAGTACTTCTCAAATGCAGCACATATAAAATCTGCACAGGAAACAGTATCTATTCCGTCATTAAGTGCATCATATACTGACGCCATTGTGTTTCCGTATATCATTCTGTAAGTCCTTGTATTGTAATTAAAAATAAAATAATCATACAGATTATATTATAACACAAGTAGATGTGCCATTAAACAACAAATTGTTAAATAAAATCAATGTTTTTTATGAAACACCATATTTATTTATCCCTTAGGCAAAAAGAGAGCGAGCCCTACCTTGAAGGCTCGCTGTTGATTGTTTTTATTGTATGTGCTTGCAACTGTTTTTGCTAATGTATCCGGTCTTTCTTCAACTTTGGTAAGTCGATTGCCACTTGCGTCATATGTGTAACTGTCTTTCAGCGTTACTGTTGTTCCGTTTGTTTTTTGTTCTTCAGTAAGCTGACCTATAAGGTCGTATTCATACGCTGTAACAACACCTGTTACATTGTCAATTTTTTGGCTTTGGTTACCGTTGCGATTGTACAGATAATCAAAATCAGTTAAGAGTTGCTGTTGGTGGGGGTGAATTCATATACCATATTACCGTTATGCCAGATGAAGCAAGTATTATCTTTACATTTTCTCAAACCGTCAACATAATACTCATACGATGTATATTCGTTAGTTGCAATGTTTTATCCTCGGTCGTCAGGGAATGGCAATATGATGCGATTTGTTCGATTCTTGTTTCAAAACTATTTTTTGTATTTAAAAAGACTATTGGTCGACAATCGGTCACCTAAGATTTGCAACCTGTAATATACTTCCCGTGTATTCATCAACGAGAAGTCTGCACTCATATTCGGAATCCTTTAGCGGAAAAAAAATTATATACATCCCTTCTGCTTCATCGTATGTTACAAGGATCTCACCCTCATCACGGGCATAGTTTTTTAAATGGTCGGTTTTCATTACAATATCAAATGCATCGTGATGATCAGAGCATGTCTTATGATTTCTTATTTCGTCCAACATATCGATATATGACGATTTAGACAGATATCGGCTGATTCTTGGACTATCCATAGCTACTATTTCATAGTAATATTCATCTTCACTCTCGGCATCCTCGTCACTGTGCGTTGACAGCTTATTTACAAAATACATACTTGCAAATGAAATGCTTATTCCGATAAATACGCCTAATACTAAAAATATAGTTTTTTTCATATAATGACCCTTCTTTATTTTTCAATATAACATAATTAAAACATCAATAACGGTATAAACTCCCGTACAATTCCACTATTTTGGGATCAAATGTAAATGCATCCATAATATACGGAGAGTTCTTGTCAGTGTAATCATTTACATATGTAGCCTTAAATAAATCCCCCCATTGTGTTACAACATATGTATTGACCTTGCGTTTTCTTGCAATATTTATATCATCTTCGGAAAAACCATTATAATCTCTAACAAAATTTCTATTCCCATCGCTGGTCACAAATTCATGATGATATGCACCGTGTGTGTGTATTTGTGCTACTTCCTCATGAACAGTTGCAGCATTGTCACTTATTGGAACATTCGATGTTTTCACACTTCCTTTGCCCATTTCTCCTGTTATCGGTTTGGAATATGTGTAATATGATTTCTCAACAGTATTATAATCAATCTTTGTAACAGTGTATGGAATAAACCACAAAAACTTCTTCTGTACTTTTTTAGTTTTATATACTGTAACTTTATATATTACAGAACCATATTCCGTATCAAACTCAATTGATTCTTCGTTATATGTTTTCCCAAAATCTATCGCGGCATCATCTGCACTATCAAATTCATTACCCGGAGCCAATCCCATTCTATCAACCCAACGAACCGGATTATTAGTACAATACGCATACCAATTAAGTCCATCTTTAATGGGGTCAAGCTGGGTAAATCTACCTGTAACAGGACTATAATACCTTGCTCTGAGATAAATAGTACCGGTTTCAGTATCAAAGTACTCAGCACAATACCTAAATGGATTTGTATCAGTATTGTCAATATTCAGCTCATTACCGAAAGCATCATAGTCATAACGCTTAACAACTTCGGTGACTGTATATGTAACATACAGATTATTGCCGTCTTCTTCTTCGTGCCAAAGATCCTCGTATTCAACATCTTTAAGCAGTGCAACAACATCGCCGTGAGCGTTGAGAACATACTTTGCATCATCCGAGCTTATCAGTCTATGACCGTAAGTATAAGAGTTACTATCATTAGGCGTAAACTCATACACCATATTACCGTTATGCCAGATGAAGTAAGTAGTATCAGTACCAACTGTTTTGCTCTTTCTCAGTCCGTCATAATAGTAAGTATAGCTTGCGCTTGTATCTTCGTCAGAGTAGGTTTTCTGCTGATTTCGGCTACTGTAGGTGTATGCTTTTGCCCCGTCTGTGAGCATATTGCCCACATTGTCATAGGTGTAATTATTGACAACACCGTCTGTTGTGGTAGAGGTAAGCTGATTGTTTTTATTGTATGTGCTTGCAACTGTTTTTGCTAATGTATCCGGTCTTTCTTCAACTTTGGTAAGACGGTTACCACTTGCGTCATATGTGTAACTGTCTTTCAGCGTTACTGTTGTTCCGTTTGTTTTTTGTTCTTCAGTAAGCTGACCTATAAGGTCGTATTCATATGTTGTAACGACACCTGTTACATTGTCAATTTTCTGGCTTTGGTTACCGTTGCGGTTGTAGAGGTAATCAAAGTCTGTTACAACTGTACCATCTGCGGTTGTGCCCATTGAAACAACCATATTGGAGTCGTTGTAGGTGTATGTGGTTACAACATCTCCTGTTGTTTCTGTCAAAAGGTTACCGTTATCATCATAGGTGTAGGTTGTAGTTTCGCCGTCTTGTGTTACAGATTCAAGTCTGAGAAGGTCGTCATAAGCAGAAATCTTCTCAAGCTCTTCTATACCGTTAACTGTAAGTGTAAAGCCGGTTTCAGCACCAAACTGATTGTAGCTGTAGCTCTTTCCTGTGGCTTTTCCACCAACCGAGGAGCTTTCTGTCGCAAGTCTGCCGTGATTGTCGTAGGTATAAGTTACTTCAGGTGTCTTTGTTCTGTTAGCAAGCTCAGTGCCTGAAGCTGAATTCCAGGTTGACTTTTTAACGCTTGTAACATTACCCAGAGTATCGTATTCATATGAAATACCGTCCTCAAGAACTGTATCAGGGGTAGACCATGCGTTGTCCTCTGACACCCTGTTTAGCTATCGGTACAACAAGCATTATGGTTGCACCGATAACTTTTAATACTTAATATTTTACTATGGAAATTAGTTTTTTTGATATAGTATATAATTTTACTTCAATTCCAAATCTTTTCTTATTAATACTTTTTATATTTGTGCAAAGTACAAATTAAGACTATCAAATCTATTATCAATAGATAATTTAAACAGAAAGAATAGAATACTAATTTTGAATCTACTACATTAAGGTGTGAATCATCAATTGTTAGTGATGCTATTAATATTACGCCTAATCCAACATAAATTGAATATTTCACAAATGAATTAATAAATTTCACGAATTCATTATAAAACTTTGAATCTTTTTTTAGAAAATACCTTTGTAACCCTAAGCACAGTAATGATATACAACAACAAGGTATTAGTGTCTCCACATTGCCTGTATAAAATATGCGTAATGATACATACATACTATAACAGAAATTTAAAAAAATAATAAGTATAACTAATTTTTTACCCATATTATTATCCAATCGATTTGATTGTTTTGAAATGCTCCTTTACTTGTGATAAAGTATCCGAATAGGCAGACAACGCTCTCCTGAATTTGTCCCCTTCAATATTTGGATCACGTATCATCCCGCCTGTTGGAATACCATCTCTCTTGCGCTGTAGTAGAATTGATTCATACCCACTAACATATTTATCAATTAGTTTTGAAGGGTTTTTATTATTTTTAATATTACAATGAAGCTCAAACATAGTCATATTATTATAGCATTTATCGATAAAGTACTCACTATTAATATTTGCATAGTATGTAGTTAATGCCATTATATTGTCTAAATACTCAGCAGATGCGCTTTCTTGTGAATATCCACAATATTCAAAAATTTTAAAATTTACTCCTTCCGAGTAAACTATATCCATTCTTTCAAAAAAACCTTTTGCAGTTCCGTAATTAGATATTACATCTGTTGTTCCTTTTATTATCTTATCTCCTGTTTTAGCAGCATATCCTCCTACATCAG
>JAFWWX010000445.1 GCA_017517985.1 Clostridia bacterium
GTAGGTGCTTCTCGTGTACGTGATATGTTTAAACAAGCTAAACATAATGCACCATGTTTAATATTTATTGATGAAATTGATGCGGTTGGTCGTCACAGAGGTGCAGGTCTCGGAGGCGGACATGACGAAAGAGAACAGACTCTCAATCAGCTCCTTGTTGAAATGGACGGTTTTGGAAATAATGACGGTGTTATCGTTATTGCAGCCACAAACAGACCTGATATTCTTGACCCGGCACTTCTTCGTCCCGGTCGTTTTGACAGACAGGTAACAGTTAATTATCCTGATGTAAAAGGACGCGAAGAAATACTCAAGGTTCACGCAAAGGGCAAGCTCTTTGAAGAACATGTTGACTTCAGAATTATTGCTCAGTCAACAGCAGGCTTTACCGGTGCTGATCTTGAAAATCTCCTTAACGAGGCGGCTCTATTAACTGCAAGAAAGAATAAGAAATATATCGGTATGGATGAAATTGAAGAAGCTACAATCAAGGTTATTGTAGGTCCTGCAAAGAAGTCAAAGGTTATCAGCGACTACGACAAGCGAATTACTGCTATTCACGAGGCAGGACATGCTGTTGTATCCTATTTCCTTGAACACCACGACCCCGTACATCAGATTTCAATTATCCCTGCAGGCGCAGCAGCCGGTTATACACTTTATGTTCCCAAAGAAGACAAAATGCATCTTTCCAAGAGAGAGATGGAGGACAATCTTGTAAGTCTGCTTGGCGGTCGTGTTGCAGAAAAAGTTATGCTTGACGATATCTGCACCGGTGCATCAAATGACATCCAGAGGGCTACAGATATTGCAAGAAAGATGGTTACAACCTACGGTATGAGCGAAAAGCTCGGCCCTGTTGTTTACGGAAGCGGACACGAGGAGGTATTCCTCGGACGCGACTTCAACAGTACTCCCAACTACTCGGAAAAGGTTGCATCTGTTATTGATGAGGAAATCAGAAGAATCATTGATGAGGCATATAACAGGGCTACTGACAGCATTTCTGCAAATAAGGAAAAGGTTGAGAGAATTGCAGATTTCCTTATAAAGAACGAAACAATGACTGAAGAACAGTTTATGGCTGTAATGTCAGGGGACCCGACAGACGAGGAGCTTGTTGAGATAGCAGAGGAAAAGCGCAGAAAGAGCCGAGAAGCTACCGAGAATGCCGCAAAGAAAACTTTCAGAGTTGCTGAAAAAGTGCCTGAAAGCGTTGAACAGATTATCCCGGAAGATACAGAAGCATCAGAGGATAATGAAACCAACAGCATTGACGGCGACAACAACAGCAGCAACGACGAAAACAACGATATACTTTAAAAATACCGCAGGCAGCCTCACACTTACGGTTGGAGGCTGCCTTTTTAAATTGCAGATTCAAAAGGGGTGACTAAATATGAATCTAAGGCTTTTGGAAAATGACATTGTACCGAAAAAGGTTTGTGCAATACACGACCTTTCCTGTATCGGCAGGTGTGCCCTGACGGTTATAATGCCAATACTTTCACAGCTTGGAATACAGGTTATTCCCCTACCAACAGCGATTTTGTCAAGCCATACCGGCGGATATTGTGACTTTTCTTTTCTGGAGCTTACCGATGAAATGAAAAAGATAACAACGCACTGGCAGACGCTTGACACAAAATTTGACTGCGTTTATTCCGGTTTTCTTGGTGACGAAAAGCAGATTGAATTTGTACTTGAATTTGCAAAATATTGCCGTAAAAAGAATGGCACTCTTTTCCTTGCGGACCCTGTTATGGGTGACGACGGTATCAAATACCAGACCTATACTGACGAAATGTGCGCCCTTACTTCGGATATTGCCAAAAATGCTGATGTTATAACCCCGAATCTTACAGAGGCGTGTATTCTGATGAATACCCCCTACCGTGAGAATTTCACAAAGTATGAAATAAAGGATATGCTCTGCGAGCTTTCAAACGGAGGAAATACAAGTGTTGTTATTACGGGTGTAGCAGATGGTGAGGATGCTATCGGTGCAAGATATTTTGACAGAGAAACAGGTGCCTTCGGCAATCACAGCACACAAAAAATTGGTGTTTCCTACCCCGGCACCGGAGACGCCTTTTCATCGGTAGTACTTGGCGCACTGCTTCGGGGAAGAAGCCTTGCTGAAGCTGTTTACTCGGCAGTATCCTATATTTACTCCGCCGTAAATCTTACATACCGTATGGGAACTCCCATAAGAGAAGGTATTCTTCTTGAGTCCATTAAAATACAGGATATTTGATTATAATATTACATAGTATATTTTAAATGCCGGAAGCGAATACTTTCGGCATTTTTTCTATAATATCAATATAACATTTTTATAAATATATATAAGTTAAATATTGACATAAAAACATAAAAGTACTATAATTATTCTAATTTATTAACTGTTACATCGGAAAGAAGGATTTTTATGAAAACTTATAAAAACTATGTCTTTGCGGCAATGTTTGCTTCTTTAATACTTATGGGTACTATGTTCTTTAAAGTCCCCTCGGTAAACGGATATGTACATATCGGTGACTCTTTTATATATCTTGCAAGTGCATTTCTTCCTATGCCCTTTTCAATTCTTGCAGCAGGTATCGGCGCAGGACTTGCAGATGTTCTTCTGGGATATGTAACTTACTTCCCTTTTACCTTTATAGTAAAAGGTATAATGGCTCTGTGCTTTTCTTCTAAGGGGGAAATGTTTCTCAATATAAGAAATGCTGTTGCAATTGCAGCTGCAGGAGCAGTAAATGTTATCGGCTACTACTTTACCGAGGTTATTATGTATCCTCAGGAAGGTGGAATTACGGCAACACTCATTTATGCTTTACAGACAATTCCCGGAAATCTTGTTCAGTCAGTAACTGCAAGCGTAATATTTGTATTTACCGCCCTTGCTTTTGACAGAATGAATCTCAAGAACACTCTTGACAAAATTAAATAACAGAAATAAATTTCCATCAGAAACGAAAAAATAAAAATGTCTGCCATATACTATAACAATATGGCAGATTTTTTTGGAGGTAAATATGAACTACGAACTTTTTGACATCTCAAAATCCAATGAAAATTTCTTTTCTAAAATAGGAAATGAATGGGCTATTCTTTCCGCTTCAAAGGACGGCAAATGCAACGGAATGACTGTAAGCTGGGGCGGTGTGGGCGTTCTTTGGGGAAAAAATGTATTTTTCTGCTTTGTAAGACCCCAGAGATTTACAAAGGGCTTTTGCGACGCGTCTGACACTATTACCCTCTCCTTTTTTGATGATGAGAAAAAAGATGCTCTCAAAATTTGTGGAAGTAAAAGTGGCAGGGATTGCGACAAGTTTGCCCTTGCAGGACTTACTCCCATTATTGGTGAATATGGTGAAGTTGACTTTGAGGAAAGTAGAATGACGCTTGTGGGCAGGAAGCTATTTACTCAGGAGCTTTCTGAGAATAGCTTTATTGACAAGTCCATCGTAGACTCCTGCTATCCCGGAAAGGACTATCACACAATGTATGTTTGTGAGATTCTTCAGGCTAGAAGAAAATAAAGTATTTTATGTGCCTTTCATCACAATTTCCGCAAATTCTTACACGAATCGAAACAATTAATAAATCAGTAACAAATAAAGCTCCGTTATGTGATAGAATATAGTTTGTAAAAACAATGAAATGCCATAGACTCGGAAAGGACAAAAAATATGATGAAAAGACTAAAAGATGTCGTCACGACACCGACCGTTTGCTTTTTTGCTGCGGGATTTCTCTGCTTTCTCTCAACCTACCTTTCTGAACTGACACTCGGTGCTGTTGCGACAATTCCGTTTATTCTTTTTTTGCCGGGTATCGCGTATCTTATATACCGCAACCACCGTCACATAGCAGGACTGTGTGCTTTATCTGCTTTCATTTTTAAGTTTGTATTTTCAAACGACCTTAAAGAGATATTTCTCTTTACCCTGTTCTGTACACTTCTTGCTACTGTTTCTGTATTTACCTGTAAATATATTTATGAACTTATCACAAAGCAAAAGAATACAAAGACACCACACTTTATTTCTCCGGTTTTGTTTGTTGTATCACTTATAATTTATCTTCTGATTTACGGAACTATTTTCGGAAATCTTTCGTCTAAAACATTAAATGAAGATTATCTTGAAAAAACCTATCCGGAAGAAGAATTTCTTGTCGGAAGTACTTATTACAGTGTCAAAGACGGTCGTTATGTAACAGAATTTGGGTTTACCGCCAGAGAACGCTATATAGCTGTGGTAAGTGCCGAAAAAGACAACAAAGCAGCTATTGATGGCTACAGAGACTATTCGAGTCACGAAATTCTAAGTGTCGGTCTTGAGAAACTGCGTACAGCTCTTTCAAGCTTTAAATACGAAAACAAAGATTTTGCAATAAGATATAACAAAGTCGAAACGGATGACAGGCTTACCGCAAAAAACACATTTTCCGAATATGCAGACAAAACAAGCTACGAGATAGCACTATACTATCAATTTGAAAGCAAAAATGAGTTTGAGAAGATGTGCCGTGACTATATGGAACATATCCAACACTATGACAGTATAATGTACGATAAAATTATATTTTATGGCTTTGACAGTAGCGACAGCGATGACTTTGCATACAGGTCAGTATGCAGCTTTGGTTCTGATAAACTAAAGACAGAAAGCTTTAATTCCGACGATTATTCAAGATATTTCAGTGAAAAAGACACCCATAAGTATTGGGACCTTCTTGGCTGATGCAAAATAATGAAAGGACTTTAACCAAAATGAAAGCATTTTATTTTTCAAAAAGACTTCTGATATTCTCTGCCGCAATTCTTATTCTCACATTCGGAATTTATTCTTGTAAGGATAACAAAAAGAATACCGACAATAATTCGCCTGCCATTCAGCAGAACAAGAACGACAATGTCGACAAAAACAATTCCTTGGACAATAATTCGTCTGCTATTCAGCAGAACAAGAACGACAATCTGGAAGAAGAAATCATTATAAATGAAAATTATGCGGATTCCGAAATTTATACCTTCACCGGAACGATTGATGAATTTTACGAAGACGGAAGTATTCTTGTTTACTCTCCGGATTTTGGTATAGAATTTGACTATAAGGTTATTGTCGAATTTGATGAAAATACCGTTGTTGACAATTTTGAGCTGAAAGAAAACCAGCATATAAAATTTGATGTTTACTCTCTTGTTAAAAAGGGCAAGCCTTTGACAGTTGTAGCATCAAAGCTTACACTTCTTAATGAGGTTTCAACACAGCGTGAAGATGAAGCAAAAAGAATAGCAGCTCTTAAAGAAAAGGCTGATGCTCTCTCAAAGTAAAACTTCAGGATGATTCGGTGGTTTCCGAATCATCCTTTTTATAACATAAAGGCTGCTCCGTTTTTGGAACAGCCTTTTATTAATATATGTTTCAACTATTACTCTATCACTGAGGTCTTATGGGTATTTCTTGCAATAATCTGCATTATAACTACAGCTGCAACAAGCACAAGTCCGATTGTATCTGTGATAAGTCCGGGATAAATCATCAGAAGACCTCCTGCAAGAAGCGGAATCACTTCGTAGAATTTCAGTTTTCTGAGCATATATCCTTCAAGTGCGGCAGAAAGAGCGAAGATACCTACGCAAGAAGTTACTATGATAAGTGCAACCTCTGCTACCGTTGCATTAATAAACAGCATTTTGGGATTGAATGCGAAGATATAAGGAATGATAAATGCCGTTATTGCAAGTCTTGTTGCATTTACACCGGTCTTTAAGGGATTGGAGCCTGCTATGGCACTACCTGCATATGCTGCAAGAGCCACAGGAGGAGTAATATCAGCAACTATACCGAAGTAGAATACAAACATGTGGGCAGCAAGAACAGGAAGTCCCATTTCTGTAAGTATGGGGGCTGTGATTGTTGCCATAATAAGGTAGTTTGCAGTTGTGGGGACACCCATACCGAGAACAATACAAGTTATCATTGTAAGGAAGAGTGCTATAAAGAGATTGTTCTGTGCAATGGGAACTATTATATCAATAAGGGTTGAGCCAAGGCTTGTAAGGGTTACAACACCTGCTACAATACCTGCAAGAGCGCAGGCAAGAGATACACCCATTGTGTTCTTTATACCTGTTTCAAGTGCGTCAAGAGCTATCTTTCCGGATTCCCTTGTATGTTTTCCTATAAAGGAAAGTACAATATAAGAGGCACCTGCAAGAAGTGCGGAATTTTCAAGCTCCATACTGAACGCAAAATAAAGAACAAGGAACAGTATTACGGGAACTAATGCTATATAGTCAAGAATCTGTGCAGACTTTTTAACCACTGCTTTTACTATATCTGTTAAAAGCATTATTGCGAGAGTTGTGATTATAGCCATACACGCTGCCTGTGCGGGAGTACTACCTCCTGACATCATTGCAACAAGCACAACTATCGGCAATAAAAGATAGCCTTTGCGCAAAAACAACTTAAAGAAATTAGGAATCGCTTCCTTGGGTAACCCCTTAAGCCCAAGCTTCTTTGCTTCAAAGTGGATCATCATAAAGATTCCTGCAAAGTAAAGCACTGCAGGAAGTATCGCCGCAACTGCAATTGTTGCATAGGGAGTACCTGTAATTTCCGACATCAGGAATGCTGCAGCACCCATAATGGGAGGCATTATCTGTCCACCGGTTGATGCAGCCGCTTCAACCGCTGCCGCAAATTCGGGCTTATAGCCTATCTTCTTCATGGTTGGAATTGTTACAGAACCACTTCCTACAGTATTCGCAACGGATGAGCCTGAATACATACCCTCAAGAGCAGAAGAAATTACCGCAACCTTTGCAGGTCCTCCGGAAGCCCAGCCGGCAATCGAGTTTGCAAGGTCAACAAAGAAGTTACCAATTCCTGTTTTTTCAAGGAAAGCACCTAGGATGATAAAGAACACAATAAATGTTGAACATACATTAAGGGGTGTTCCGGGAATACCGTTTGTAGTATAGAAAAGATAATGAACTATTGAATGAAGTGATTTTCCGTATGCAAAAGCATATATAATAAAGCCACCTGCAACAAACAGAATCGGTACACCCACCGCTCTTCTACAAAGCTCAAAAAGTGCTACAATTCCGATAATACCCATTATCTTGTCAAAGTCTGTTATCATAGCTGCCCTGAAGGAAATTTCCTGGAAATTCAACGCATAATAAAGAAATGGCATTGCAGCAATTACAGCAATTACAAAATCGTACCACGGTATGTAATTTTTGCGTTTTGTCTGTTTTTTATAGGGCGGATAGATAAGGAATCCAAGGAACATAATTGTTCCGAGAAAAAGATTCATTCTTACCTGTTCGGGGAATGTAACGAATCGTGTGGCAAACACTGCTATTGCAAAAGCTATAAACATTGCCTTCATTATTATCCCGAATACACCTGTAAATCGTCTTGTGTTGGATTCACGGTCAAATTCCGCCATCAGCTCATCGGCATTAATTAACTTTTCTTCTACCGAATGATTTGAATTCGACATCTGAGTCCCTCCTGTATTTTATCTTAATTCAAAATATATATGTGCGTTTCTTCCGCACTTATCACGTAGGCTTATTGTTTCACCATTTATCTCAAGGATATGGTCAGATACCGTTCCGACAATGTATTTCACTTTCGGAAACTCGATATTAAATCCTGAAACAACCATATTTCCTTTTTCGTCATACTCCAGAGTCTGCCCTTCTTCTATTTCCGTCTGGACACCGGCTCCGAACGCCGAATAAACAGTTCTGTCAACAAAAATCTTTCCTTCGCGTACTACAAAAACGTCCTTTACGGGACTTTGATTCACTGAATGTATAAACTCTACCGAAAATTCCGTTCCCTCGGAAACAGGAAATTCCATAATGACCTTATCTGTTTCGGAATCGCAGATAACAAGTCTTTCTCCTTCTTTTTCCCCGCAGGACATAACACATATCACAGCCGTAATTAAGATTCCAATTACGGCTGCGACATAAAATTTCTTCATTTAAAAAGTTTATGCAGTTTTTTACTTGATTGCACCGACTTCTTTGAAGTACTTTTCAGCACCTGCGTGAAGCGGAACTTCAGAAGGAATACCTTCAACTGCCTTGTTTACGTCAAGCTCAAGACCCTTTACGTGAGCCTTTGCAATTGCATCCTTGTTTTCAAAGATTGCCTTTGTGATATTGTATACAGTATCTTCGGAAAGATCTTATCAACAATGTATGTAGCCATTACAGCAACTGTCTTAACGTCTTCTGTCATACCGTTATATGTTTCCTTGGGAACTATCTGCTGTGTATAGAATCCGTACTTTCCGGAAAGTTCAGCAAACTTTGCATCATCAACTGCTACAACTGTGATTTCCTTTGCCATAGCAAGGTCTGTTATAGCTGTTGTGGGGATACCTGCAACGCAGAAGAAAGCGTCGATCTTTTCATCTCTGAGAGCGTCAGCAGAGGGACCAAAGCCGAGGTTCTGCTTTTCGATGTCAGCGTTCATATCGATGCCATAAGCTTCGAGGATCTGCTTTGCGTTGAATTCA
>JAFWWX010000446.1 GCA_017517985.1 Clostridia bacterium
AAAAAGGCAACGGCGGGTACAATGCATACCCGCCGTTAGTATAATTTTATCGGATTATAGAAGCGGGCAACCGTAAAAACAGTATACGCTAATATTTTTATGTATTACAAATCCTTGCCTGCATACTATTAAATATTTGAATAGCACCTACAATTTAATTACAAATAATTATATCACAAAACGCAGATGTTATCAAGTGCTAATTGTAAAAATTAAACGGGCGATTTCCATTAAAACGATATGCCCCTATATACCGAAAAGTATAATAGGGGCAGTGGCATCAATGGCTTAATCCTTAACGAACTTTCTTATCACAGGATATATGTCTTTGTCGCATTCGCAATAAATTGCGTTCCAATCGATATTTTGTGCCGAATGGAGTCTGTGCTGTATGTGTCCGCCGAGGAGTAAAACGCACAACATGGACTTTGCAGAAAGCTCCCACGGATTTCCATGTTCATCTTTGCCCATAAGACGCACGTCACAGTCAACACTCTGTACTAACTTTGTAAATTCCTGCACATCCTGTGCTGTAATCAGTTCGATTTCATATTTCATGTATATCTTTATAAAGATTTACTTCAAAACAGATACGGCATCGCCGATAGTTTTTTCAAAAGCTTCACGACCGTATTTATCTACTTCATCCTTGTTCTTCTCACCGTGAGTCAAACATCCGGCACCGCCGATACATCCGCCGATGCAAGCCATGCCTTCAATAAAGTTTCCATCCAAAATGCCTTTGTTAAGTTTTAACAGTGCAACTCGGCAAGCCTCTATACCGTCACACGGAACTGCTTTAAGATCAAAATCAATATCCTGTTCCTTAAGACCTTGTGCCACAGCATCGGAAAGACCTCCTGAACGTGCAAATATACGACCGAAATAAGAAGCGTTGTCCAACACGTCCTCACCGAGAGTTGTTATATCAATATCCTTGCTGTCAAAGAGAGCCTGAAGCTCTTCAAAAGTCATAACAGCATCTACATAGGTTTTTACGTTCTCAAGCTGTGCTTCTGCTTTTTTTGCAGTACACGGACCGATAAATACTACTTTTGCATTTGGGGTTGTGTCCTTGATATACTTGGCAAGAGTAGCCATCGGTGAAAGGTTGTGAGATACATATTTGAGAAGCTCGGGAAATGCAGACTTTACATATGCCACAAATGCAGGGCAGCAAGAGCTTGTAAGAATTCCTTTTTCGGCAAGTTCTTTTGATTCAGACTGAGCTACCATGTCAGCACCAAGAGCAGCTTCAACTACAGTGTAGAAACCAAGCTCTTTAAGTCCTGTAATTACCTGTCCGAGCTTTGCATATGTAAACTGGCTCGAAATAGAGGGGGCAACCATTGCATAAACCTTATATTTCTCGTTGTTGCCGCTTTTTTTGATAAGGTCGATAACATTAAGAATATATGATTTATCCATAATCGCACCAAAAGGACATTGGTAAACACAGGCACCGCAAGAGGTACACTTGCTGTTGTCAATTGCCGCTGCATTGTTATCATTTATTGAAATTGCCTTTATTTTACAAGCAATCTGACAAGGACGCTTTCTGTTTACAATAGCGGAGTAAGGGCATACCTTTGCACATTGTCCGCATTCTACGCATTTTGATTTGTCGATGTGTGCTACATGATTATGGTCAAAGGAAATAGCACCTCTTTTACATACATCTTCGCATCTGTGAGCGAGACATCCACGGCATGAATCGGTAACTTCATATCCGGCTGCCGGGCATTCATCACAAGCTATATCTATAACCTCAATAACATTGGGATTCTCCTTATCACCACCCATTGCAATGCGGACTCTTTCCTGAAGAATAGCACGCTCTTTGTACACACAACAACGCATTGTGGGAGTTTTTCCCGGAACAATTATAGAAGGGATCTTAAAGATGTTGTCAAGCAGAGTGTCGTTCCACGCCTGTCTTGCGACTTCTCGTAAGACCTTATATTTAAGATGTTGTACTTTAGTGTCAAACTTTCTCATTTCACACACTCTCCTTACTTTTAGAAATAACTGACTTTGATTCGTTTTCCCATCTTTCGAAGACACTTAGATAATTCCTCAACAAGGTTCATCTTTATGCTGAAAGTGATAGGAAGATCCGGGTTCTGGTGTGCGGGATTTATTGCACGACCAACATAGAAATTTATATCTGTTGCTTCTTCAAAAAGAAGCTGGCATATTAAAGATGCACCGTCTCGTTTGAAGTTCCAATGCTCATACATCTCGTTCTTGTCAAGGTAGTCCCTTGCATATTCGAGAACACGGTTAACGGTGATAACACCTTCTGTAACAAGATCCACACCCTCAAGCTTGGCGATAGGAGGGACGTCCGACTTTTCAAAATTCAGAGTAGCCTCCAACGGCTTGTGCAGATATTTTGCTGCTATAGACGATGTAGTTCCACCGCATATGATGTGTTTTCCCTCCTTGGAGAAGAAAAGCGACATCATGCGGTCACAGTCATCTCTGTTTGATGGAGGACCGAAAAGTATGTTCATTGGTTCTCTTTTACGTATCTTCACAATGCAGGCAGTAGCATCGTCACCCGGTTTTTGTCCGTAAAGCTTATCACATTCATCAACAAGCAACGTTGACAAATTCTTTGCAGTCAGCCCACTTACAGACATAGTTTCCATAAAGTCTATTATATCTTCTCGTTTCCAACCGAAGTTGTATGCCATGCCGATTCCTGCATGAGGACAACCATCGCTCATTGCAATAAAAATGTCATTCTCACGGAGTCTTAATGTGGTTTTAAGGATTTTCTTTCCGCCAATATTAACTTCCGTTGTAGGATAATCATAGTTGATATTATCACGAAGTACTATAACCTTTGGGTTATCGTACTGAATGATTTCTGCAGTTTGATTGTTTATAAGATGTATGATGGTGAAGGTTGAATAGGCAACGCCTCTGACAGAACATACAGGCAATGTTGCTGCTATTGTTGCAACACATTCCTCGATAGGAAGACCTTCAGCCATCATGGTTGATATTATTTTTGATGTCAGAGTAGAAAGGATACTGGCTTTAACACCGCTACCAAGTCCGTCAGCAAGAACAATAACCGTTGAACTGTCATTTTGCTCCACAATGTCAACGTGGTCTCCGCACAACTCCTCACCATAGTGGTTTATACTTTTGAAGCCGATATCTGCACATAAATCATTCATCCGAAATCGACTCCTTTAGCTTTGATAATGCAATTTTAGTTTCTGCGGCAGTTTCTCCAAGAAGAGATGCTATTTCCTGAACAATACGCATCTGCTTGTCAACAACCCTGTCAGCAACCTCAATTGTCTGTGACTTCATGCTTTCGCGGCGTTCTCTTTGAAGCTGCTCTTCTGTAATGTCACGTATAATGCCGATGAGTAAATGTGTATCCCTGTCAAATATGACACTCTGTTCAACATACTTCTTGTATTCCGCAAGATAAACAATTCTGTTTCTTATGTCTCTGCCGGTATTCCGCACTTCAATAAATAAAGACGGGTCAAGAATTCTGACTACCTGGTCCCCAAGAATATCGGAAGTCTGACGTATATTCATAATTTGCCTTGCTGCCTCGTTGATTTGCTGTACTTCAAGGTTCTCGTTAAGAACAATAAGACCGTTAGGTGTGTTCTTAACAATGGCATCAGAAAAGCTTTCAGCTTTATCCTTGAGAAACGGCAGGCACATTGATATTTCAGCCTTACCCTGGCATACAGCCTTAGCCTTTTCGCGGCAGGTGTTGTAACCGCAAGATCCACAGTTAAGTTCTTGTGAAGGCTTGAATTTACCCATTTGCCTTAACACATTCATGATTTCAGTTTCACTGGGTTCGGAAAGCCTGTGTTCAATATATTCAAACTGCTTTCTAACTTCTGGGAAGCTTGGAGTACTAACATCAAAATCCTCTTCTCCGGCATAATCGGTAACCGAAATATAGTCTTTGATTCGTGATGAACGATGGTATTTTTCCATAACCGGACCACCGATACAACTTCCGGTGCAGGCAGACATTTCAATAAAGCATTTATGAATTTTACCGTTTTCGATATCACGAAGTGCATCTATACAGTTTTCAACACCGTCAAGCGCTATATATGTATAGCCTTCGGTTTTTTCTGTCATCGTTTTTAAAATACCGCCGGTAGTCGGAAAAAATCTTGCTCTGCTTTCCTTGGTTATGTCAATCTCAGGCTTTAGTTCAATTCCTTTTTCATTGAGCATTGTGGTAAGTTCTTCAAATGTAAGCACCGCATCAACAATGCCTTCGTAATGCTCAGCTTCATCTTTTTTTGCCACACAAGGACCGATGAAGACGGTTTTAGCACTTGGAAAACGCTTCTTGATATCATGGCAGTGAGCTTGCATAGGAGATACAACATCTGCAAGATATCCGAGAAGAGATGGAAAGTACTTTTGAATAAGGAGATTTACCGAGTGACAGCATGATGTGATAATTACATCACGCTCGTCTTCTTTAAGCATTCTCTCATATTCTTTTTTTACGATAGTCGCTCCAATCGCAGTTTCTTCTACATCGTAAAATCCGAGCTTTTGCAATGCATCCCTCATTGAGTTGATTCCTACGCCTGTGTAGTTAGCAATAAACGAAGGAGCAAGACTTACGATAACCGGTTCAGGACTTTGAAGGAATACCTTGACCTTTTCAGTTTCGTCAACTATTTGCTTTGCATCCTGTGGACAAACGACAAAACACTGTCCGCACAGAATACATTCGTTTCCGATAATATGTGCCTGATTTCCGGAAAAGCGGATTGCCTTGACCGGACAATGGCGGATACACTTATAACAATTTTTACAGTTTGATTTTTTCAGTGTCAGACAGTTTGACATATCGTTACTTCCTTTCCCTGTTGATTACAGCGAGTACTTTGTCGTTAAAAAACTCCCTGAAGTTTTCTCGGGTTACACCTGTATGTATTACATCATCAACCTGAACAGTGACACCCAAACGATTACATTTGCCGATACAAAAACTTCCGGCAAGAGTTATTTCATCTTCAAGTCCGGAATCCTTGACTGCTTTTGTCAACAGTTCAATGATTTCAGGAGATCCTTTGATATGGCATGAACTACCAACACAAACCTGAATAACCATATCACTTTACCTTTGTCAAAACTTCGGTATTGAAAAATTCTTCAACAGTTTCAGGTGTAACTGAATAGAACTTATCATCTACTGTAACACAGACACCCTGCTGGCATTTGCCCATACAGAAGGTGCCGCCAAGTTCAACCTTGTCACCAACGTTGTTTTTGCCGATAAGATACTGAAGTTGTTCTACAACAGAACGCGAACCCTTGATATGGCAGGAGCTGCCTATACATACTGTGATTTTCATAGCATTTATTCCTTTCGTATTTATGGCAGTTTGCACCATGTTGCAGGTGCAAACTGCCTGTTATTATTTATTCGTAATCAACAACATCAACCCAAGAGAGAAGGAATTCTCTTTCCTTTTCATTTCCCTTAACGGACTGAGAAGCAGCTACGATAGGCATCCATTTCTGAACATACTGCTTTGCGGTATTTGACTTTTCGCAGAACAGATGGAGGTATTTCTTTGCTCCTTCAATATTACCGTCAAGCCAGAAGAGGAGGTATGTTCTTGCAGCATCTGCAGAAGCATTACCCTGGGTAACGTGAGACCAGTCGAGAATATAGGGAGTACCATCATCTGCAATAATAATATTTGAGGGGTTGAAGTCGCCGTGACATACCTTTGTATGCTTGGGCATACCTTCAAGTCTTGTGTGAAGATCGTATCTTGTTGTTGCATCGAGGGTTGTCTCGGAAATCTTACGATTCATCTTATCCTTGAGCTTACCAAGAAGAGGACATCTCTTTTCATGAACTGAGAGCTGAATATCAACGAAGAGTTCAAGGTATTCATCTTTCTTTTCATCCGTGTCTGCTTCTTCAATAAGCTGAGCAAGTGTCTTACCCTTGATAAATTCGGAAACAATTGCCCATTTTCCGTCAATCATCGTTACTTCAAGAACCTTGGGAATTGCAAGTCCGGTTGCTTCAATTCTTGCCTGATTGAGAGCTTCGTTAAGCACGTCAGCCTTTGAATATTCTTCGTTGAATACCTTAATACATCTGTCACCGTCACGGTAGATGGTTTTGTTGTTTCTTACTGCAATTACTCTGTCAAGTTTCATTGTCATTTCCTCCCTTACT
>JAFWWX010000447.1 GCA_017517985.1 Clostridia bacterium
AAGAACAACACCAACTATAATGATTACAGAAGAACCACCGAAGGTGAAGGACTGGAACGCCGGATTTACAGCACCGAGAATAAAGGGGATAATTGCAATTACACCGATGGAGAACGCACCGATAAGTGTTACCTTATTAAGGCTTCTCTGGATGTAACCTGCAGTATCCTTGCCGGGACGGATGCCCGGAATTGTTCCGCCGTTCTTCTTAAGGTTGTTGGATACTTCAATAGGATTGAAGGAAATCGCAACATAGAAGTAAGCGAAAGCAATTATGAGAAGGAAGAATATTGCCATATAGATAGGTCCTCTCTGAGAGAGCCAGTTCTTATAGAATGACATCTCAGCAAACTTAGGAACAAACATAGCAATTGTCTGGGGGATAGAAACTATCGCACTCGCAAAGATGATGGGCATTACGCCTGTCATATTGACCTTTAGAGGAAGGAATGAGTTCTGTCCGCCATACATTTTTCTTCCCACCTGACGCTTAGCGTACTGAACCGGGATTCTACGCTCTGCGTTGGTGATATAAACGATAAACCACATTGTAGCAACTGTGATAATTGCTGCAATAAGTGTAACAACCCAGCTCTGAGCCATAAGACCTGCGAACTGTCCGGGGAGAGATGCAACGATGTTTGCAAAGAGGATTACGGAAATACCGTTACCCATACCGTGTTCGTTAATCTGTTCGCCGAGCCACATAATAATGGATGCGCCGGCACAGTAGGACACGATAATAACAATAGCTGCGAACCAGTTGTCTCTGTATTCACCAAGGAAGCCATAATCAGGAGTACCTGCAGCTGTCCAACCGGTCTGTGTGTTGTTAAGGAATGTCCAGTATCCGAATGCTGTTACGAGAGCAAGGAGTACTGTTACATATCTTGTGATGGAAGCAATCTTCTTTCTGCCTTCCTCGCCCTGCTGACTAAGTCTTTCAAGAGCGGGGATTGCGATTGAGAGAAGCTGCATAATAATTGATGCGTTAATATAGGGTGAAATTGAAAGTGCAAACAGTGTTGCTCTTGAGAAAGCATCACCTGACATCAGGTTGAAATACTGGAAAAGCATATTCACACTCTGTTCAGCACCATCACCCGCTGCGGGGTTGAAGAATGCCTGAAGTGCGCTAGCATTTACGAAAGGTACGGGAATAGCTGCACCAATACGGTAAACAACAAGTATAAAAAGTGTAAAGAGAAGACTCTTTCTAATACCTTCTACCTTCCATGCGTTTTTCAGTGTCTGCAGCATTTCAAATCACCTCTGCCTTTCCGCCGGCAGCTTCGATTTTAGCCTTCGCCGAAGCGGAGAATACATTAGCTTTTACCGTAAGCTTTTTGGTGATTTCGCCGTTTCCGAGAACCTTTACGCCGGAGAGTGTATCCTTGATGATACCTTCTGCAACGAGAGTTTCAACGGTAACTTCTGCACCATCTTCAAATCTGTCAAGAGCGTCTACGTTAATTATAGCGTATACCTTCTTGAACATATCATTTGTAAAGCCTCTCTTGGGGAGTCTTCTATACATAGGAATCTGACCGCCTTCAAAGCCGGGGCGTACACCGCCACCGCTTCTTGCGTTCTGACCCTTGTGACCTTTACCTGCAGTCTTACCATTACCGGAGCCGGGGCCTCTGCCCTTTCTCCAAGCCTTTTCACTGGAACCTGCAGCGGGTGTAAGTTCATGAAGCTTCATATCTTTTCAATCCTTTCTTTGAATACATCCGTATTCAGAAATACTAAAGCGTTTTACGCTTTTAGGCATTACACTTCTTCAGTTTCAATAAGGTAGCTGATAAGTGCGAGTTTGCCTTCTGTTGCAGCGTTCTTTACCTGAACGCTTGTATCGCCGATTTTGCGAAGTCCCATGGATTTCGCAGTAGCAATGTGGTTTTCCTTACGACCGATAAGGCTCTTTTTAAGTGTCACCTTGATATTTGCCATTTTCTGCGTCCTCCTTTATTACTTTGTGAGGTCTTTAGCGTTCTTGCCTCTTACCTTTGCAACTTCTTCAGCTGTTCTGAGGCTTGCAAGACCTGCGAATGTAGCCTTAACTACATTGATTTTGTTGTTGCTTCTGAGAGACTTTGCACGGATGTCGCGGATTCCTGCAAGGTCAAGTACTGCACGGCAGGTTCCGCCTGCGATGATACCGGTACCTTCTGCAGCGGGCTTAATAAGCACTCTTGCTGCACCGTATTCGCCGATTACTTCGTGGGGGATTGATGTTCCCTTGAGGGAAACTGTAATCATATTTTTCTTTGCGTCTTCGATAGCCTTCTTAATAGCTTCAGGTACTTCTGCGGATTTACCTGTACCGTAGCCTATGTGGCCATTACGGTCGCCTACTACAACAACCGCTGCGAAACGCATTATACGACCGCCCTTTACGGTCTTGGATACTCTTCTTGTGACAACGACTGTTTCTTCAAGATCGAGTGTAGCTGCGTCTATGTTCTTAGCCATTGGTAAACCTCCTTAGAATTTAAGTCCTGCTTCTCTTGCACCATCTGCGAGAGCTGCGATACGACCGTGATAGAGATAGCCGCCTCTGTCGAAAACAACTTCCTCAATTCCCTTTTCGAGTGCTCTCTTTGCAGCGAGCTCTCCAACCTTCTTAGCATCTTCCTTGTTGCCGCCGTTCTTTCCGAACTCTTTTTCAACGCTGGATGCTGTTACGAGTGTTTTACCGCAGGTGTCATCAATAATCTGAACATAGATATTGTTGAGTGAGCGATATACGCAAAGACGGGGGCGAGCTGCTGTGCCGGAAATCTTAGCGCGCACTCTGATGTGTCTCTTTTTTCTCTGAGCGTTTGCATCTTTTCTTGATACCATTTTGCTTTACTCTCCTTCCCGTTATTTGCCGGCCTTACCGGATTTACGTCTGATGTGTTCTCCCACATACTTAACGCCCTTACCGTGGTAGGGTTCCGGAGGTCTCTTGCTTCTTATTTCCGCTGCTACCTGACCAACCTTCTGCTTGTCAGCGCCGGAAACTGTTATCTTAAGATCCTGAACTTCAAACTTGATGCCTTCAGGCTGTGCCATCTCAATCTTATGAGAGTAGCCGAGTTCGAGAACAAGCTTTGTGCCTGCCATAGATACTCTGTAACCTACACCAACAATTTCAAGTTCCTTCTTGTAACCATTTGTTACGCCCTCAACCATATTTGCGATGAGAGTTCTTGTAAGACCGTGAAGTGACTTGTGAGCCTTTGCTTCGGAAGGTCTTTCAACTGTAATTACACCGGGCTCTGTCTTGATAATCATATCAGGATGGAAAGCCTGTGTAAGAGTACCGTTTGCGCCCTTAACTGTAAGAGTTGCACCGTCGAGCTTAACTTCTACGCCAGCAGGAACGGTTATGGGCATTCTACCGATTCTTGACATATTTTTTCTCCTAATTCTTTATTTTTGAGATTACATATACGCCTTTTCTGTCTATTGCAACGCATACGGGTGATTTCTCACCGTTTTGCCAACAGTTACTAAAAATCGTACTGACCTTTACAACTGTTAACTTGTTTTTTAGAAGTTTGCGCTGAAAGCGGAAACTTCAGATGGAAAAAATTCGCAAGAATTTTTTACCATATGAATGCAAGAACTTCGCCACCTACGTGTTCTCTTCTTGCCTTCTTGTCTGTCATAATTCCCTTAGATGTAGATACGATTGCTGTACCGAGACCCTTCATAACGGAAGGCATATCTTCACAGCCTGCGTAAATTCTAAGACCGGGCTTAGATACACGCTTAAGACACTGAATTACGGGCTTCTTTGCGATGTACTTGAGGGTAATTCTGATGATACCATGCTTGCCGTCTTCGATTATCTGATAGCCTGCTACATATCCTTCTTCGCAGAGGATGTCAGCGATAGCTTTCTTTGTGCCCGAAGCGGGAATATCTACTGTTTCGTGCTTTGCGGAGCTTGCGTTACGAATACGAGTAAGCATATCCGCAATAACGTCTGTTATCTGCATTGTAAAGCCTCCTTAATGCTTTTTCAATAAGGTACGGTTTCCGTTTTCCGGACTACGACCTATTATTTTTTGATAATCCTTTATGGAATTACCAGCTTGCCTTTCTTACGCCGGGAATCTGTCCCTTGTATGCAAGCTCACTGAAGCAGATACGGCAGATGCCGTACTTTCTCATATAAGCATGGGGGCGGCCGCAAATTTTGCATCTGTTATATTCACGTGTAGAGAACTTCTGCTCCTTCTGCTGCTTTAAAACCATTGACTTTCTTGCCATAATTCTTTACCCCTCTTATTACTTTGCGAACGGAGCCCCCATAAGAGCGAGAAGCTCTCTTGCGTGTTCGTCGTTTGTAGCTGTTGTAACTATTGCGATGTCCATACCTCTAATTGCATCAATCTTATCATATTCGATTTCGGGGAATATGAGCTGTTCCTTGAGACCGAGAGAGTAGTTTCCTCTGCCGTCGAAGGAGTCGGGATTGATACCCTTGAAGTCACGAACTCTCGGAAGTGCGAGGTTGAAGAGTCTGTCGAGGAATTCGTACATTCTTTCGCCTCTGAGAGTTACCTTTGCGCCGAGCTTCATGCCCTGACGGATTTTGAAGTTAGCTACGGATTTCTTTGCAACTGTAGCAACTGCCTTCTGACCTGTGATGATTCCGAGGTCGTTTATGATGTTGTCGATAACCTTTGAGTTATCCTTAGCTTCGCCTGCGCCTACATTGATTACCACTTTATCAATCTTGGGAATCTGCATAGGGCTCTTGTATTCGAACTTCTTCATGAGGGCAGGTGCTGCTTCGTTCTTATAAAGCTCTGTAAGTCTAGCCATTTTACATTACCTCCCTAATTAAAGTTCTGTGCCGCACTTTTTGCAAACGCGAACTTTGGAGCCGTCAGCAAGGATATTGTGACCAACTCTAACACCGTGCTTACACTTGGGGCATACAACCATTGCCTTGGAAGCGTAGAAAGCGCCTTCTGCCTGAATTCTGCCGCCTTCTTCGCCTTCACGTCTGGGGCGTACATGCTTTGTTATCATATTAACGCCTTCAACAATTATCTTACCTTCTGCGGGAGATACTTCAAGAACCTTACCGGTCTTTCCCTTATCGTCGCCGGAGATGATTACTACGGTGTCGCCTGTACGAACGCCGAGCTTCTTCTGATATTTTGTGAGCTGCTTTGCCATCTTACGCGACCTCCTTAAAGTACTTCGGGAGCGAGGGAAAGGATTTTAAGGTAATCCTTTTCACGGAGCTCTCTTGCGATCGGTCCAAAGATACGTGTACCTCTGGGGTTCTTGTCTTCTTTTATAATTACGGCTGCATTTTCATCAAATCTGATGTAGCTGCCGTCTGCACGACGAAGGGGCTGCTTTGTTCTTACGACTACTGCCTTTACTACGTCACCTTTTTTAACAACACCGCCGGGTGTTGCCTTCTTGACTGCGCAAACGACTACGTCTCCGATTCTCGCATATCTTCTGCCTGTTCCGCCGAGCACACGAATGCACATCATTTCCTTGGCGCCGGTGTTATCGGCAACCTTCATCATTGACTGCTGTTGTAACATTTCTTGTGTCCTCCATTATTATTACCTTACGTGTCTTTGCACGCAGGGCTCTTAAATTCTGTTAATTGAATATCGAATTGCTTTGCGAAGAATCCGAGGGACTCTTCAATTTTCAACCATGTTGAAAATTACTTTGCCTTTTCGATGATTCTAACAAGTCTCCAGTTCTTATCCTTGGAGAGAGGTCTTGTTTCCATAATTTCTACCTTGTCGCCGATGTTGCAAACGTTTTCTTCATCGTGAGCCTTAAACTTAACTGTTCTCTTGATGACTTTCTTGTAAAGCGGGTGCTTAACATTATCTTCGATGGCAACAACGATTGTCTTCTGCATCTTATTGCTTACGACACGACCAACTCTGGTCTTTCTGAGATTTCTTTCCATCTTACTTTACTCCTTCCCGCTTACGCCTGCTTTGCCTTTTCGGTGATTACTGTGTGAATCTTGGCGATAGTCTTTTTTGTTTCAACAATCTTCTGAGGATTGTCAAGAGCGTTTATCGCGTGCTGAAAACGGAGGTTGAAGAGTTCTGCTTTCTGCTCCTTCAAAAGCTCCATAAGCTCAGCGGAAGATTTACTTCTGATTTCCGTTATTTTCATAAAGCCTTATGCCTCCTCTACTGATTCTTCCTTCTTCACGAACTTACACTTAATAGGAAGCTTGTGAGAAGCAAGACGCATAGCCTCACGAGCAACTTCTTCGGAGATGCCATCCATCTCGAACATTACTCTGCCGGGCTTAACTACTGCTACCCAATATTCAGGTGAACCCTTACCGGAACCCATTCGAGTTTCAGCGGGCTTTTCTGTTACGGGCTTATCGGGGAATATCTTTATCCAAACCTGACCGCCACGCTTGATGTATCTTGTCATAGCGATACGGGCAGCTTCTATCTGATTGCTTGTAATCCAGCCGGGTTCTGTTGCCTGAAGTCCGAAAAGACCGTTAGTAACTGTGTTACCACGCATTGCCTTACCCTTCATTCTGCCTCTGTGAACTCTTCTGAACTTTACTCTCTTCGGCATTAACATTATTTAGCTCCCCCTTCCTTGTGATCTCTTCTTGCAGGACGGTCGCCGCGTCTGTCGTCACGTCTGTCACGTCTGGGTCTGTCCTTCTTTACTGTGGGAAGAACTTCACCCTGGTAAATCCATACCTTGATACCGATTTTACCGTATGTGGTGTCAGCTTCTGCGAAGCCGTAGTTAATGTCTGCTCTGATTGTCTGAAGCGGAATTGTACCTTCGTGGTATGTTTCGCTTCTTGCGATTTCAGCACCGTTAAGACGGCCGGAGCAGCAAACCTTGATACCTCTTGCGCCGAGCTTCATTGTTCTGCCGATTGCCTGCTTCATTGCACGTCTGAATGCGATTCTGTTTTCAAGCTGAGAAGCTACGTTTTCTGCAACGAGCTGTGCGTCGAGATCAACGAACTTTACTTCTTCAACCTTGATTGCAACGTGTGAGCCTACGAAAGCGTCAACTTCCTTGTTGAGCTTTGTAAGTTCGTCGCCGCCCTTACCGATGATTGTGCCGGGCTTTGCGCAGTGAATTATCACCTTTACCTTGCCCTTGCCGTCTCTTTCGATTTCAATCTTCGGAACTCCTGTTTTCTTAAGCTTTTCCTTAAGCCAGGTTCTGAGCTTGTAGTCAGCTACAAGTGTATCACCGAATACTTCGTCCTTTACGAACCATCTGGAGTCCCAGTTCTTTATTACGCCCACGCGAAGACCGTGGGGATTGACCTTCTGTCCCATATTTAGTTCTTTATCCTCCTTATAGACTTTGGCGTTATTACGCCTTTGAGGTTTATGCCCTGACACATTTAATGTCATAGCGGGAAGTTTCCAACTGAAAACTTCATACGAAAAAGTTTACTTTTCGTCTTATTCCTTTTCTGCCACTGCGAGGGTGATGTGAGAGCTTCTCTTGAGTATTCTGAAAGCTCTGCCCTGTGCACGGGGCATAATTCTCTTGGCTGTTCTGCCGGGTGTTACAAAGCACTGAGAGATGTAAAGCTTTGTTACATCCATGCTTTTGTTGTTTTCGGCATTTGCCACAGCAGACTTGAGGAGCTTGAGTACAGGCTCCGAAGCTGCCTTTCTTGTATTCATGAGGATACCCATAGCTGTTGCTACGTCTTTGCCTCTTATAATATCAAGAACTACTTTAACTTTTCTGGGAGAAATTCTTAAATCATTAAGATAAGCCTTTGCTTCCATTTGTTATTATCCTCCTTTCGCAAAACTCCGCGTTACCTTCCGGCAACACCTTTTGCGCTATATCAGTGTGATTAATAATGTTGAGCTGCGAAGTTTTTCTTCGCGAATGTCATTTTTGATACCAAAGGTTTCAAAAATCACTTCTCAGCATTACTTGGATGTCTTTGAACCAGCGTGTCCCTTGAATGTTCTTGTGGGAGCGAATTCGCCGAGCTTATGTCCTACCATATCTTCGGTTACATAAACCGGAACGTGCTTTCTGCCGTCATGAACAGCGATTGTGTGTCCTACGAACTGAGGGAATATTGTGGAAGATCTGGACCAGGTCTTAAGAACTCTCTTTTCGCCCTTAGAATTCATATCTTCAATTCTTGCGAAAAGCTTTGCTTCGACGAAGGGTCCCTTCTTGATGCTTCTGCTCATTTGTTTGCCTCCTTTAAAGATTTTGGAGAGCGTCTGCGGGTTTTCACTTACCGCATTTTACGCCGCTATATTACTTGTCGTTTCTTCTCTTAACGATGAACTTGTTGGTTCTTGCCTTCTTGTTTCTGGTCTTGTAACCGATAGTAGGCTTGCCCCAAGGTGTAACAGGAGTGGGTCTACCGATAGGTGCACGTCCTTCACCACCACCGTGAGGATGGTCGCAGGGGTTCATTACAGAACCGCGTACTGTAGGACGGATGCCCATGTGACGCTTCTTACCAGCTTTACCAATCTTGATGTTCTCGTGTTCTGTGTTACCAACCTGACCGATTGTCGCCTTGCAGTCAAGTCTTACGATTCTAACTTCACCGGAGGGGAGTCTTACCTGAGCAACACCGTTTTCCTTAGCCATAAGCTGTGCAAATACGCCTGCACTTCTTACAAGCTGAGCACCCTTGCCGGGGTAAAGCTCGATGTTGTGGATTACTGTACCTACGGGGATGTTGGCGATAGGAAGCACGTTACCGGGCTTAATGTCAGCATTTGCGCCATTGATTACTGTGTCGCCTGCTGTGAGACCTACGGGAGCGATGCTATATGTCTTTTCGCCTGTTTCGTACTGAAGAAGAGCGATGTAAGCGGTTCTGTTGGGGTCGTATTCGATACCGAGAACCTTTGCGGGTACATCCTGAATGTTCTTCTTGAAGTCGATAATTCTGTACTTTATTCTGTTGCCGCCGCCCTGGTGACGAACGGTGATTTTACCTGTATTATTACGTCCGGCGTGTTTCTTGAGAACTGTAATAAGGCTTTTTTTGGGAGTCTTTTTTGTAATTTCCTCAAAGCCCGGAACAGTCATATTTCTTCTGGCCGGAGTAGTAGGTTTGAATGTCTTGTTAGCCATGATTACTCCATTTCTCGGCAGCTTCTTGTTATGCACCGGTTATTTTTGTTTTCGCCGTACCGTTCTGCCGTATCCGGTACCCCGATGCAATTTCCGTCTTATTTTGTAAATTACATCATTTCGTCAAAGAACTCGATTGTCTTGGAATCTTCTGTGAGCTTTACGATTGCCTTCTTCCATTCGGAAGTTTCACCGAAGTGGTAACCAACTCTCTTGTTCTTGGACTTCATATTGATAACTGTAACCTTTTCAACCTTAACGCCGAAAAGCTCTTCGCAAGCCTTCTTGATTTCAACCTTGTTGGAGTTTGTCGCAACCTTGAATGTGTACTTCTTGTCTGCGATTTTGTCCATACTTGCTTCTGTGATAATCGGGCGGATGATTACGTCATGCATTGTTTTCATTATGCGTATACCTCCTCGATCTTAGCTACAGCATCCTTAGCGATGATAAGCATATCATACTTGAGAATGTCGTAAGCGTTGAGTGTTCCGGGAATAGCTGTCTTTACGCCGGGAATGTTGGATGCGGAAGCTACAACAAACTTGTCTACCTCGGGAAGAACGATAAGAGCCTTCTTTGCGCCGAGAGCCTTAAGCATACCAGCTATTGTCTTTGTCTTGTATTCTGTCATTGCGAGAGCATCGATTACTGCGAGCTTACCTTCTTCAACCTTAGAAGAGAATGCAGACTGCATAGCAAGTCTCTTAACCTTCTTGTTGATGGAAACTCTCCAGTCGCGGGGCTTAGGACCGAACGCGATACCACCATGTGTCCACTGAGGTGAACGTGTGGAACCCTGTCTTGCTCTACCTGTACCCTTCTGCTTCCAGGGCTTGATACCGCCGCCGGAAACTTCTGCTCTTGTCTTGGTACTCTGTGTACCCTGTCTCTGATTCAAAAGATACGCACGGATAACGGAATGGAGAACGGGAACATTTACTTCAACACCGAATATACCTTCAGCGAGAGTGATTTCGCCCTTTTCGTTTCCTGCCATATCATACATTTTTACGTTTGGCATTTATTCTTCCTCCTTCGCTTACTTTACTGTCGAACGGATGAATACGATACCGCCACGCTTTCCGGGAACTGCACCCTTGATAGCGATGAGGTTCTTTTCAGCGTCGATCTTTACAACATCAAGGTTGAGTGTTGTCACCTGCTCATGACCGTACTGACCGGGCATATGCTTGTTCTTGAAGATTCTGGAAGGTGTGGAGTTCATACCAACAGAACCGATGTGACGGTGAACAGGGCCTACACCGTGAGTCTTTTCCTGAGTGCTTGCGTTCCAACGAACTGTAACACCGGAGAAACCGTGACCCTTTGTGATACCTGTAACGTCAACCTTTTCACCTGCTTCGAAAATGTCAGCCTTAATTTCGTCGCCAACATTCATAGATGCTGCGTCATCAAGTCTGAATTCCTTAAGGTGCTTCTTGAGGGAGATGTTTGCCTTTGCGAAATGACCCTTTAAAGGCTTTGTAACCTTTCTTTCTGCGATGTCCATAAATCCGAGCTGAACTGCATCGTAGCCGTCGTTTTCAACTGTCTTCTTCTGAACAACAGCGCAGGGACCTGCTTCGATGACTGTTACCGGAATTACGTTACCGTTTTCGTCGAAGATCTGTGTCATTCCGAGCTTCTTACCGATAATTGCCTTTTTCATTTTGTTTTCCTCCTTAGGTTATTGGTTGGCGTGCCTTGAATTTGCCTATTGAGGTTTTACCACCTCCGGGCAGCTCGCCAACGTGACCACTGATAAATCAGGGGTTGCCAAAAACTCAGCCGGCAAAGCTAAATTCTGGCGTATTTAACTTCCTTTATTTCACGCTCGTAACGGGAGCATATATAATATAAGGAAAATTAAAGCGAATTTTTGAGAGATTAGAGCTTAAGTATCAAACTTAGAGTTTGATTTCGATTTCAACGCCTGCAGGAAGTTCGAGGCTCATAAGAGCGTCAACTGTCTTCTGTGTGGGCTTGAGAATGTCGATAAGTCTCTTGTGTGTACGGAATTCAAACTGTTCTCTTGCGTCCTTGTACTTGTGTACAGCACGGAGAATTGTTACGATTTCCTTTTCTGTGGGGAGCGGAATAGGACCGGATACCTTAGCGTCGTTTCTCTTAGCTGTTTCAACAATCTTTTCTGCAGCCTGATCGATAAGGGTGTGGTCATACGCCTTAAGTCTGATTCTGATCTTCTCGTTTGCCATTTTCTGTTTTGCCTCCTTTAAAATTTTGTGCCGCTTGTCAACTTACGGCTTAGAATAATAAATGTGACACAGAAAATTCTGAACACTCATCCGGGCGTTTCTTTTTTCGCCCGAATAAAAACCGAATTTTTCCAAACCAAATGGGGAAAAATCCGGGTAGCTTCTCTGATTTCTTTTCTTTTTTATGCTTTTTGGAATAACGCAAGTATTCCCGCTTGCACACACACAGTTCCACGGCGTACACGCACCTGCGTGCCGTTCCGTGCCTGAATGTTAAGAAAGAACCAAAAGCCGAATGCACAGCTTTCCGAAGACACTTCCCTGCTTGAAAGGATTGTTTAATCGGCGCTTTTTGCATAGTGGCTCAGTATTTGCTGTCGCCCGGTTGTCGGACATACTCCACGGAAATTACCGTCTGTTGCAAGCCGAAATCCTTATAGGACTTGGGTTTGCTCACCGCAACCTCCCGCTTCATCGCACATCAAGCTCCGTCATTATACTATATGTACAAAAAAAAGTCAAGGGATTTGCAAAAGAAAATTGTAACAAAATTGTAAATTCCATATGTTGCGGTTACTTCGACAAATAATTACCCATATGTTGTAGTACTATTGTAGCGATTCAAGAATAAGTTAAAAAATTACCGTCGTAGTTACGACTCAAGGCGACAAATATCAACCAATCATGCCTATAAAGGACAAAAAAGAGAGGACTAAAAAATGAACAGGACAGAAAAAAAGCAGAAAAAAATATGGAACACTCTTCGGGAATTGATTCTGGATGCAAAAAATCGCATTATATCCTTAAAAAGAAAATGTTTTGCCGCCCTAAAAGGCTCCGCTGTCGTAAAATTCATATTACAAAGGGAAACCACCGCCTTTGTACTTTCTACGCTTAAATGTATAGGACTTTGTCTTTCCGGCTTTCTTTTCGGGAGTTGTGCTGTCAGCCATATGTCATACCCCCTTGGCTTCGCCCTTCTTCTTGCCTCCGGCAGACTTTCTTTTTTTGTTTACACAGGCTCCGCACTGGCCGCCCTTACATATCCGAGTCTTGGCTTTGCCTTTTTCGGAATAAATACTCTTATATATATAATAAGGAAGCTTCTTTTGTCAGACAACTTCTGCGAAAGCAAGCGCACAAGAGCAATTCTTTCCGTCACAACCGCCCTTTTTATATCTTCCGCGCTTGTTATGTCTGCTTCTTCCGGAACATTTTCGCCGGCTGATTCCGCAGAGCTTATAGTCTGCTGTGCCGTTTACATAATCGGTATCCCGCTTTCCTGTTTCCTTTTGTATCCGGTTGCTGCAAACGAGAGTTTCGGCGAATCAAGAGTACGCCTCTCATTATGTTATTTTTGTATGTGTCTTATTTTCTGCGCAGGCAGACTTCCGGAAATTGGCATCGGACTTTCCTGTTTTCTTGCCTGTGTTTGCACTCTTATATTCTGTACCGTTTTTGACGGATATATCGGTATTCCTGCGGCGGCTCTTTTCGGACTTTCCTGCACAAATGTACTTTTTTCAGCTCCGCTTTGCGTAGCCGCCTTTGTTTTTCTGAAGTTCTTTGAAAAAAGACAACTTCTTGTTTACCCTATGTTCTACTGCTCATCTCTCGCAGTTCTCTTAATCACAGCAGACATCGGTCTTATAAATGTCGCCGTAAAGCCTATGCTTATCGGAACACTCCTTTTTATGCCGGTAGGAATTATCATATGCTCAAAAAGGGCAGCGTCAAATCTCGAAGCCCCCGTTATGAGAGAGGCTGTGGGCGAAGCATACACCAAGAGGATGTCCGACCTTTCAAGCGCCTTTGGGTCAGTATCAAAGCTATGCTTTGGTTTTTCCAACAGAATGAGATTTCCCACAGCCGAGGAAGCTCGTGTTCTTATTTCTGTATGTGCATCAAAGACCTGCAATTCCTGTCCCTCTTTTTCCGCCTGCCGTAAAAAGCAATACTGGTGCGATCACAAAATCGCCGACAATCTCCTTTCCGGAAAGCTGAACGCATCACACCTTCCGGGAAGACTTTCCGAACTTTGCGACAAGGCGATTGTAATTGTGGATAAAATCAATGACGAATACCGCAAAATTCTGACAGACCGCTTTAACAATAACAAAACTGAAATTCTCGCAAGAGAATACGCCACACTTGCAAGAATTCTGAAGTACACCTCAAAGGCTTCCTCGGAGGATGTATACTTTGACGGAAAACTTACACGGCTTGCAGGTATCGCCACAAAAAAGCTGGGACTTATAAACACCGGAGTTACAGTATACGGAAGCAGAAAAAAAGTCCTTGACATAAGCGGAGTTCCGGTATCCTGCATAAGCACATCCTCCGAAAAGCTTGCGATGTATTACAGCGGTGAATGTGGAGAGCTTTTTGATAATCCGGAATTTATACTTGATGAGAACAGCACTTTCACTGTCCGTTTCACCTCAAAAGAGACACTTACGGTTGAATATGTAAAGGCATCTCACGCAAAGAACGGCGAAACCGTAAGCGGAGATACGATTAGCTTTTTCCACAGTGATGACAGCTATTTTTATTCCCTTATCGCTGACGGAATGGGAAGCGGCAGAGATGCGGCTATGACCTCAAAGCTGACAAGTGTATTTGTGGAAAAGCTTCTATCCGGCGGTGCGGGTAAAGGCGTTACAATTGAACTGCTAAATAATCTCCTTATGTCAAAAAACAACGAGTGTTTTTCAAGCGTGGATTTACTTGAGGTTGACCTTATAAAAAAACGCGCCTCCTTCGTCAAAGCTGGTGCAGCTCCGGCTTATGTTATGCGCAGTACAAAGCTGTTCAAAGTTTCCTCAGATACTCCACCCTGCGGAATTATCGAGGGTTTCTGCGCGGAAAACACATCCTTTGAGGTTTTTCCCGGTGATATAATAATAATGCTCTCCGACGGTATAACATCAAGTATCGACTGTGGCACTGCTCTTTGTGATATAATGAATAATGCAAAAGACGAGTCCTTCGAGGCACTTGCAGGAAAGATTCTTGATACTGCTGTTTCCCTTTCGGTACACGACGACGATATGTCCTGCGTTATTGTGAAAATAAGGTAGCTCCGCCTCTCTGTTGTCAGGGACTCTGCCCCCGGCAACCCTCGCCTCTCTATGTTAGGGGCTTTGCCCCCAACACCCCGCGCTGTGGAGTCGAGGACTCCCTTGACCCACAACTTTGCTCGACTCGCATAGCTCCTCGGGCGGAGCAATAATATTCCCAACTGTGCGATTGTCTTGTTGCTATTTCCTTGTCAGGAACTCCGTTCCCGACACCCTGAGCTGTGGAGTCAAGGACTCCCTTGACCCACAACTTTGCCCGACTCGCATAGCTCCTCGGGCGGGGTAACAACATTCCAAATAGTGCGAGTGCCTTGTTGCAATCGCATTAGTAAATTAATTTTAAATTGCAATCCTAAAAGTTTGCTGTTTGAAATTTCAAACAGAATGCACTTGACATTTAGCCGGGGGTCTAAAAGAGGGGGAATCCCCCTCTTTTTCGTTATACAAAAAACACATTCACAGAAAAATTCCGGAATGTGTTTTCTTGAATAGTTTGGATAATATGTAGAATTTAAGTAAGGTTAATATGTCTTAATGATGTTATTCTTCTAATAACACTACACCTAGTTTGCTGACATATTCTTTTTTGCTTTTTTTATAATTCTTGAAAGTCTACCTTCAAGCAGAGAACCATAGTATTCATCCATTTCAGAATTTGCGCCATCTATAGTAAGACCTTTTACAACAAGTGTATTTGATTCTTTATAAATGAGCGTAAAATATTTTTCAGTTACACGCTTTTTGTTTTTTGAATCAAATATTATTGTATATGTAACGGCTGCCTCATCTTTGTTCAATGCTTCTTCGTTTATTTCATCTTTGTCTGAACCAGCCCAGTTTTTTGATACTGTAATTTTGTATGTAGCTTTATCAGCATCCTCATCAAAGAGATCATTAACTCGTACTTTAGCATAATTGTCCAAAATTTCATAAAAAGTGTTATTTTTGTTACCTATAAGCTTTACTTTTTTTGCATTGTAGGAGTCACAGCTGAACAGAGACAGTGTCAAGATAAGTGTTAAAATGCCTAATAATGTTTTTTTCATAATAATCAATCCTTTCGATTTATCATTTAGGGGTATAATAATATTTTTGATAAAAAATTTTCCTCCTTTCTGTTTACATAAAAATACATTATCACCCTCTGCTATATCCAAATGGATATAATTTCTTACATTGTACCACAATAATGTTAAAATGTCAATATATCCAAATAGATATAAGGAGCTTTAAATTGGCATATTATAAGAGATTGCGTGATTTGCGTGAAGATAATAATTATACTCAAAAAGAAATTGCAGATTTATTATACACAACTCAACCGCAGTACTACAGGTATGAAAGCGGGCTTCGTGATTTGCCTTGTGAATTGGTGATTATGCTGGCAAAAATTTACCATGTTTCTACAGACTATATTTTGGGGTTGTCAGATAATCCTAAGATATTATGACCAAGGTGCTGTTTGAAATTAAAGATAATCTTACATCACCATGTCCCTTTAAGAAAGTTTAACCCCGCTATAGCAACTTTAGCTACAGCGGGGAGTTTTTGTTTATATAAACAAGCAGAGCAATAACCTTATAAGTTCTGTAAAGAAAGTTCTCTCCGTTTTAAAATCAAAACTTTTCTTTCGCTCTACCCCATAATTACATCAAATAAGAGCATAAGGCTAAAACCAATAAGCAGTGCATATGTCGCTCCTCGTTCGCTTCCGTGAGCGTGGGTTTCGGGAATCATTTCATCGCTTATAACATAAAGCATCGTACCGCCTGCAAAGGCAAGCGCAAAGGGAAGAATTGCGGTGGAAATGCTCACTGCAAAATATCCGAGAAATGTTCCGGCAACCTCAACAAGACCGGTAATCATAGCACAGACAAAGGTCTTCGCAGGAGAAATTCCTGCAGCAAGCATAGGACCTATAATAACCATACCCTCAGGAATATTCTGAAGTGCAATACCTGTGGCAATAGTTAACGCTTGAGTGGTATCACCCGAACCAAAACCGACACCCGCGGCAATACCCTCCGGTAGATTGTGAATTGCAATTGCGGTCACAAAAAGAATGACTTTGCTGACATTTGACGGTATCGGATGATTGCCGTTTTCGTCGGCAACGCCTACGAACTTATGAAGATGCGGCACCAGCTTATCAATCAAATTCAGCGCTAGAGCTCCTGCAAAAATTCCTGCAATACAATGTATTATTCCGTATTTTCCACCGTAGTCAAGAGACGGTAGTATCAGACCCAGCACCGCTGCAGCTAGCATAACGCCTGCCGCAAAAGACAGTACTATATCGCTGAATTTATGAGATATATTTTTAAAAACAAAACCGACAAGGGCACCGAAGATTGTCGCTCCGCCGACGCCCAGGGCGGTAAGCAATACTATTGACATAAACTTTCTCCTAATAAAAATTAGAAACATCAAAAGGCGGACTCGCCTGTTATTATTATATGCGGGTATGTCACCGCCGTGACATTTACCTTAAAAATCAAAACAACTCTTTTGCAAGAAGAACAAAGTCCTGTGCAGAAAGTTTTTCGCCTCTAATATCTCCAGGGACATTCAGCGTTTTCTCGATAATAGCCGCAAGCTCGTTTTTATCTGTAGTTTTTATTTTTCCCGAAAGGCCGGAAAGGGCGTTGACAAGAGTCTTTCTTCTTTGACCAAACGCCGCCTTTATGAGAATACTTGCGTTTCTTGCGTCACCTTTTGGGAATTTCTCCGGATAATCAAGTTTTATTCTGACAACCGCAGAGTCAACCTTGGGTCTTGGATTGAAACACCCCGCCGGAACATCAAAAAGCTTTACTGCGCTGCCGTAAAGACCAATTTCTGCAGTAATCGAACCGTAGTCCGCCGAATCCGGCTTTGCACACAGTCTCCTTGCAACTTCTTTCTGCACCATAACAGTAATATATCTGAAGCCACAGCTCTCCTCGATAAGCTTCATTATTACAGGTGTTGTGATATAGTAGGGAAGATTTGCACAAACAGACACCGGATACTTGCCGTTTTCAGTTACCTCATTTACAAATTCCGGAAGATTTATCTTCATAACATCGTTGTTGGTAACAGTGATATTATCAAAGTCCGCCAGAGACTCCTCAAGAATGGGGATAAGGCACTCGTCAATTTCCACTGCTGAGACCTTGCAAAACCTTTTTGCAAGCTCCTTTGTGAGTATACCTGCGCCGGGCCCTATTTCAACTATTACTTCATCTTTTTTGCCATTCAGCAAAAACTCGCCCTCAGTGCAGTTTTCCGCAATCTTCGCCGGAATTTTCGGGTCATAAAGAAAGTTCTGCCCGTACTTTTTCTGAAATTTAAAATTATGCTTTTGAAGCAGTTCCTTATCGCTCATTACTTCTCCTAATATATATTAGTGTTTTGGCTTGTTCAATGTTCTCTCCGGCTTGTTGCATTTCCGTACTGCAGTCCTTGTTATTCAGATGTAGTACAACCCTGCACCGCCGGATTATTATAAATATTATAGTATAACAAAGGGAAAATGTCAAGAAATATATCTTATTTTGCTCGGCTCACCGCAAAAATACGGGAGGCGCTTAGAAGAATTTAAAGAATGTTTTACATTCAAAGAATGTTTCACATTCTTAGTAGGGTCAGGGCTCTGCCCATTTTTCCATCCATTCGAGGGAGCCTTAAAAACGCTCTGCCAAGCCCCCACGTGCCACAGCCTTCCCTGACAGACAATTAAATTGTCAGATACACTTTTTTGTTACAAAGAAAAACACCGGAACTTCTATGAATTCCGGTGTGTCTTTTTCAGTTATTGGGTACATCAATGCTCGTCTTTGTATAGCGTGCGTACATTTGATTTGTATTCTTTTCTTGTCAAGTGAATTACAAGCTCCTCCACTGAAGACAC
>JAFWWX010000448.1 GCA_017517985.1 Clostridia bacterium
ACCTTACAAAATTTGTTTAATACTTCGTTTTCTTCTTCACTGAGATAGACATGAAAATCAATTTCTCTTTTACGTTTTGACATATTAATTCTCCTTTCTTTGATTTTTTGTGTTGGGGTGTGGTGGTAAAAACGCTCTGTTTTTACGGATTTGCGGATACAAATCCAATGCTTGCTAAACTTCGGACCAAAATCCAAATTATTAAAGCAAGCATTGGTTTGTCCTCGTTTAATTACCTGCCGCATAAGAAAAGGCGAGCTGTTCAGGCTCGCTTTCTTCAGTGGCTATTATCTTACCGGGACCAAAAGGTAAGTCTTCATCTTCTGAATCTTCATCCTCGTCAGGCGGTAAATTTTTATTAAACGTTTCTTTTGAAATACAGATAAGTCTCTTTGGTGTACCGAATACTCTGACATTTCTTGTACATTCTCCCTTTGAACAGATGCTGACTCCTTCATTCTTCAGAGCTTTGATTAACGCCTTCTGTGTTAATGGGAAATGCTCACCGACATCGTAACAGGATTTTATGACTGCCGCATAAGCCGCATCAGATTCAAAGTAAAAGTTTTCATCGTCATAATATCCGACAAGATTTCTCGGCATATCAATCGGTCTTATCATTCGCTCAACAAGATTCACTTTACCCACATCAATCAGACTGCGAAGCTTTCGTATAAATATTTCTGTGGGCTGTTCTGTTTCTGTAAGTGACTGCTGTGACACAGCGAGCCTTAACAAAATTTCATCAAGCTCATCTAACATTGCTGTTTTTGTTTCTGCTGTGATGCCTTCATAGTACAAAAGAGTTTCACAGTAAAGTTCAAAGCCGATTCTTAAGTTTGCAAGATCGTCACATAATCTTGGTCTGATATGAAAATTCATTTCATCAGCTTTGGATTTGTAAAACTTTCTGTTAGAAAGAAAACCGCTTTTGAGTTTTTCTAAAAGCTCTTTTACTCCGTTTTCTTTGTCAAGAAATTTTGCCTTCAGCATTTCAGTTGCAAGGAAAGTAAAGTGAGATAAGGTCCCTTCCTCAGCTTCCTTCTGATACTTTGTAAGCTCGTTAAGGTTAATGTCACCGGGCTTGAGCTCAAGAGAAAGGAATCTTGCTACACCGCTTTCACCAACATTGGGAAGATACTCTGCAGTCATTATCACATTACACTGGGGTCTTTTTGCTGCTCTCTGTCTTCCGCTTTTATCAAGAGCTCCTCTTGCTTCTCTGTTACATATTCCTCGTATAAGAGCCTGAGTGGTTGCATCCTGTGCTGACTGTTCTCTGCCTGAGCCGGGATGATAGTCGTCAATGATAACTGCACAGTCCTTAAGAGTGAAACAATAGTTCAGAATGCTTTTCGGTGTGTCACGGAAATTCATCGGGATATTATCTTCATTAAACCTGCCGAAAAGGGAATTGATTAAAAGTGACAGCGTTGTTTTCATTGAGCCTGTTTTGCCGTAAAGCATAATAACTGTTTTGGTTTCCTTGCCTGCCTTTACCATAAAGGTACCGAGTACACTTACCAACGTGTAAGCGAGCATAGGAAACATAATCTCCTTAGGTGCAACAGAATAGGGAAAGCTTTTCATAACATTCATCGTTTCTGTTATGTCAGCATCTGTTTTAAATGAATAACCCTTTGTCTTTTCTGTAAGCTCAACCTCTGTGTTACTGTTACCGGGCATACAGAACTGCCAACCGTCAGAGGTTTCCCACCAGCCTGTTGTGCCGTAAATAGTTTTTGATACTGCGAACTTTGCCGTTGACTGAATAGCCTGACGGAGATTATCACGGTTACCGTAGCCCGACTCGATAACACAGTTGATTCCCCAATGCTCCTGTGCCCAATCGAGCTGCGCGAAGTTTTTCAGGGGTACTGTAATTTTGCGAAGGTCTTTTCCCTTATCATCTGTGCCGACAATAGAAAGAAATCTTTCGTTCTCGGCGCCGTTGGTGCAGGTAATGTCCTCGGTTATCCTCGCAAGAAAATTGCTGAGCTTAATGTTTACCGGCTTGCCGTTTATAGTCTTTTCAATATACAGCGAGTTGTTATATGCAAAGAACGGGTCTGAATAGTATAAATAATTTTCCAAATTTTTACCTCTTTCTTGTAATGATTTTCCGAACATCCGTACAAAACGTACATCATGCAACAGTACAAAGTTTTTATCTGTTCGGGTTTTATCCGTACAGTGTGCCACAGTGTTCGTTGCAAATACGAACGCCGCAAGGCAGTAGCACAGGGCTTCACAGCACTTTGTTCGGTTGTTCGGGTTTAAGATTTTTGTTGTAAAATGTTTGCCAATATGTGTGGATGTTTTAAAACGCAACAACAGAAAAGTATATTGCTGCTTGCTTTCTGCCGTTTCAGAGCCTTTATTTTGGCGGCTTCAGGGCATCATAAACATCCACTCGAGACCTTTTTGCAGACATATATTCTGCATTTCTCTGTCTCTGTTTCTTCTTCGCACAGGCAGGACAGAACTTCTGATTTCTGCCTGTTCGTTCAGTTTTCTTACCGCAAAGAGAACAGACCATCATTACTACCGACTCACTTCTTAAATCTTTCAACAACATCTTATCGGCAGGGAGAACTGCATCAAGAAAATATCTGCAGATAATATGGCTCGGTGTTATGAGCTGCGGACAGGTGTGAGTGTCACCGT
>JAFWWX010000449.1 GCA_017517985.1 Clostridia bacterium
TACTTTAACAGAGCAAGAAAGTTATTACTTGAAGCACAGGCAAGGAGGCAAACCGAATGACTAAATTACAGATAACAAAAGACTTTATAATTAAAACAATAATACCAATATTATTCGCAATATTCCTTTATTCAATGTTTATCAATATCTGCACCGACTCCGCCGGAACAGTTGACTATGTAAAACTGTTCATACTCTGCGGAATACCTTTTGGGATAACAAGACTGATTGTGTTCCCACTGTTCGGCTTAAATGGTATGCTTGCAACACTTATATTCAGCTTCTTTATCGGTGGAGCTATCGGAGGAATAATTTTAATATGGAGATTACTTGTAGCTCTGTACTATATTCCTTTAACCGCTGTCCGATTTGTTGCAGCAAGATAAAAGAGCATAAAAAATATCCCTTGTGTCTTTTCACAGATACAAGGGATTTTCTATTTAATCACACAAATTTTCAAAAAAGTATTGACAATACGACAGTTGTCGTATATAATATAACTAACATACGACAGTTGTCGTAAGAAAGCGAGGTAATTATCTTGAAAAAAGTCGATAAGAGACTTCCGGACGCGGAACTCGAAATTATGAAGGTGATTTGGCACAATCAAACACCTATATCTACAAGCGAGGTGAAGCAAATTATTGATGATGAAGGCGTAAACGATTGGACACAGCAAACAATTCAGACGCTACTTAACCGTCTTATCGTAAAAGAATTTATTTCAAAGGAAAATCGTGGTAAAGGATATATTTATACACCGCTTATATCAGAGAGCGACTATATCAGCTATGAAAGTAAGATGTTTTTGGAAAAGTTACACGGTAATTCAGTAACAAGTTTAATGCGAGCTTTATTTGACAGAAATAAAATGAGTGATGAAGATATTTCTAAACTTGAAGAAATGTTTAAGGAAAAGCAACAATGATAGAACTTATAATGCAAATTTTTTTACAAGTGGTGATTTCATCATTAAAAGTGTCAATTATTATAATTTTACTCTTACTGTTAACAAAATTGATTGAAGAAAGATATAGTGCAGGTTTTCGTTATTACTCGTGGCTTGCAGTAATTATAATCTTTCTTATTCCGTTTAACAGTTTTGGGCTTAATTATAAGGTTGAATTACCCCGTCCTGCTTTGCACATTCAAAGAGAAGCACAAGAAATGTTTAATCAAATATCACAAAATATGCCTATCTATGAATTTGAAGAAGAAATTTCTGAAACAGGAAATAACGAGCTTGCATCAGGACATAAAAATAATAAGCGCGTTGAGGAAAATGCTACCGAGCATACAAAATCACTTAATGTTATGTTTCTAATTACGCTTATATGGGCGTTAGGGGTAATCTTGTATTTTGTCATACATATAAAGCGATATAGTTTTTTCAAAAAAGCAGTAAAAAGATTTTCATTACCACTCTCTGATACTCGCATAAAAAAAATTCTTGAAGAAGAACAAAAGCGTCTGAAAATATCAAAAAAAATACCTGTAAGGATTTCTCATATTGCAGATACACCGCTTCTAACAGGTTTGTTTCGGGTAATGCTAATATTGCCGAACAATAATTATACTGATGATGAATTGCATTTCATATTGCGTCACGAGCTTATTCACTACAAACGCAAAGATATATGGTATCAGTTTTTGACTTTAATATTTGTATCTCTGCATTGGTTTAACCCATTTGTTTACATTATGGCACACGCCATTGAGATTGACGGGGAAACCTCTTGTGATGAAGCTGTGCTCAAAAAAAATTCATACGAA
>JAFWWX010000001.1 GCA_017517985.1 Clostridia bacterium
ATTGGAGGTTCGTGCATGGATGGACGAACTCGGTGTTCAAAAGAATTATGTTGCAAAAGACGGTTCTCAGCTGATTCTGTTGTAATTATGCTGTAACAAATAAAAATCAAAATAAAAGCAAACAAGCCCGTTGACTCATTGTCAGTGGGCTTGTTTGCTTTTATTCGGTTATCATACATTCGGTAACTTTTCCGTTAGGCATAATTCTGACAGTTTTGATTTCCTGCGGTTTCCAGCTCATTGAGAATTTTGTGTTAAGAGCGGTGAAATCAACCGTAGCATCGGTTGCGGTGCCGTTTGTTTCAACAATACGCATGATGATACCGTTGCCGTTTTCTGCAGACTTGATTGAAGTGACAACAATATTTTCTTTATCAACGTCAAGTGCAGAATAAATCTGAGGTAGATTTCCGCCGTGGTGTGTTTCCTGATGTGTCTGAAGCGGATTGTTAAGAACTTCCGATGCTTTGAATAGTTCGGAATTGACCTTCTGAATATGAGGAACGATTTCATAGGTAAATTCCTGCTCGCCCTTATCAAGAAATTCCATTTCACCGTCACGCATATGCTGACCGAAGTGGTCAAGGTATGCACAGCTTCGTGCAATCATCATACGCAGATCATTACCGATTGAACAGAAACTGTATTTGCCTGTGTTCAGAAGTCCGAGACCCTTACCAGTTTCATCGCATATATCGCACCATGCGTGTGAAGGCTCTTCCTGACCGTTTGCATCCTTTTCAATAAAGCCATAAGGCATGGAATATGTGACGGTTGAATTGTTTACATCCGCTTTGAACGAAAGCTTGACGGATTTATACTGCTCATCAAGCTCAAGAACTGTTCTGACTGTAAGCTTATCGCTATCGTCATAAAGCGAGTAGTATCTTGTCAGTACGGAATTGCCGTATTTTACAACGGATTTGACGGTTACCCTGACAGGACCGTTTTCAACAATCTCAAGAGTACCTTCGCCAAACTGACCTATATCAATATTATAATCAAAAACTCTGTGTCCCCATGTATCGTTGGCAAAATCGTCGCAAACAACTGCTCTGCCAAGCAGACCTTCGGCAAATTCGGTGTTGCTTTCTTTTAATATACAAGAAGAAACTGCACCTGTTTCTTTATCAAAAACAAATCTGACCTTACTGTTTTCAAGGCTGTTTTCTGTTGCAGTAAGATGTGACTCGAAGGATTTTTCATCGTTGTTTTCTTTGTGATAAAGATAATATACAGCGTAACCGTAAGCAGGAACATCTGCTTCAAAAATGCACTTGTAAAGATGCTCACCGTCGGTATATGAAGCACGCACAAGCTGGAACGGGACTTCATTACCCTTTGAATCAAGAACCTTTGAAATGTACTGCGAACCGAACTGCGCAATAGATTTAACAGCAAAAGAATGAGGGTTAAACACAACCATTGGTGAGCCTTCGCCCTCTTTATACCACATTCTGCCTCTCATTTCAGTATCGTCAGCGTCAAGAAAATCGGTAGTCTTGATTCTCCAAGTTATACGCTGTGCAGCAAAGGTGTTTACATCAAGAGCTGTTTCACGAGCGTAACCGTAAGAATTTTCTGCATCAAAATATGCTTCTTTTACTGAACAGCCAGCAAGGATATCGTGGAACTGATTGAACATAACCCGTTCCCATGCGGCTTCAATCTGCTTGTTATGCAAAGCAGAACCCGTCATTATATTAGCAAGAACATCCAGTTTTTCAGCCGTTACAAGCTCTGTTTCTGCCCTGCGGTTGATGTTTTTAATTCTGCTGTTTGCGCTGTAGCAACCGCTTGCGTGGTGCTGCAAATCCTCGTTTACAAGCGGCATTTCAGTGCCCTGTGCTTCTTCAAAATAAGTATCGGGGGTGGAATATTTGAAATCACCGTTACAGATAAGCTTTTCAGCGTTTTTAAGGTGCTCCTTTGAAGGTCCGCCACCGTGATTACCGACACCGAAAAGCACCATCATCGGCTGATTTTTGTTGTAATAGTGGTCAACAAGGCGCTGCTCGTGAACATCTCCGCCGTATCCGTCAGGAACACGGAAAGCATTGATAACACTTCCGTCAGGGCTTTGCCAATAATGCAGATCATCAAACGGAAGATTAGGTTTTTCTGTACGGTTGTCAGGTCGCTGATAAATGTAATTGTCTATTCCTGATTTTTTCAGCAACTGAGGCAACATACCGTTATGTCCGAATGAGTCAACATTGTATCCTGTTTTTACGATGAATCCGAAATTCTCTTTGAAAAACTTTTGTGAATAGAGCATGTGACGGCAGAATGCCTCACCCGACGGAATGTTGCAATCGGGTTGCACCCACATACCGCCAACAATTGCCCATCTGCCTTCTTTTACTCTTTGCTTTATTTCTTCGAACATTTCAGGCTCGTTGAGTTTTATCCATTTATAGTAGCTTGCACATGCACTTGTGAATGTGTAATCGGGAAATTCGTTCATTCTGTCAAGTGCGGAGCGAAAAGTGGATTTAACAAGCGACAGTCCTTCAGGGACACGCCATTGCCAGACGGGGTCAAGGTGAGCGTTTGCAATGAGGTGGAACTTTTTCTTCATCTTTCAATCTCCTTTTTATGAATTCATTTTTATTTTGAGAAAAAATGTTTTTCAAGAGATGCACACAGATAGTGATAAACAGGCAAGTGATATTCCTGCACTTCATAAGTTTCGCAGCTCGGAACATTTATTGTAACATCGCACAGCTCCATCAATTTGCTTGGCTTTTCACCTGTCAAAGCAACGGTCTTTACGCCAAGTGATTTTGCAACGGTCAGGGCATTGATTATATTTGCAGAATTCCCTGAAGTTGAAATACCTATAACAAGATCATTTTTGCATGCGTATCCATATACAAGCTGTGCATACATCATCTCAGGATTTGCATCATTAACATAAGCGGAGAGCACGGATATCTGGCTTGGTAAAGATATTGCCGGTAAAGCTCCTTGCAAACCTTTGCGGAGTTCTTCCGGTATGCGTTCATCGGAAACAGGTCGCTTCAAATGAAAACCTTTCATGAGTTCGCCTACAATATGTTCACAATCTGCCGCACTGCCCCCGTTGCCGCATATAAGTATCTTTCCGCCTTGTTCGTATGTTTTTATCATAAGTTCAAGAGTATTTTTAATTTTACTCTCGCAGGACTTAAGAGCAGGATAGCGTACCATTAGCTTTTCCAATCATATTTCTCCTTTTATTCCGCAAACCGCTACACACAAAGCTGCAACATCTCCAAGTGATTCACCAAGCTCTGCAGGAACTATTTTGCAAACATTGCGCGATTGAGGAAGAGTTTCTTTTGCAATAACCTTTTCCATTTCTGCTCGTAATAATTCTTCGCTGCGTTGAAATATGCTTCCAAGAATTATCTTTTCGGGGTTGAGTATATCAATCAGCACTGAAAGACCTCGACCTAACATATGTGCACACTGCATGTATACTTCCAATGCACTTTCATCGCCTAATATAGCGATATCAGCGATAGATTTGGCTGTTATTTCATCACCCGAAAAACTTACAGGATGGCCCATTTGTTGGTTTTCTTTTGCAATGGTTTTTCCTATTTGAGCTATACCGCCGCCGGAACAGAATCCTTCAAATGAACCTGCTTTTCCGTAACCGACCGGTCCATAATCAGAAAGCCTTATATGACCTACTTCGCCTGCCATATCACAAGCACCGGTGTACAGTTTGCCATTCAAGATGAGTCCCGCACCAAGACCCGTGCCAAAAGTAAGAAATATCATATTCTGTGTCCCTCTTCCTGCTCCGAATTTCCATTCTGCAAGACTGCATGCATCTGCATCATTTCTTAAAAAGACAGGAACATTGAATTCGTTTTTTAGCACATCTACTATTTTAATATTATCCCATCCGGGAAGATTAGGCGGTGATTTTATTATTCCGTTTTTAGAGTCCAACGGGCCTCCGCAACTTATACCTATAGCATCACATTTGCCCATTGTTTTTGCAATTTTGATTATCTTATCAATAGTGTTTTTGCAATCCTTTGTTGGGACTTTTTCCTTTTGTATAACTTCACCCGCATCATTGCCCGAAACCACTGCGCATTTGGTTCCGCCAATGTCGATACCAATAAATTTAATAACTGACACCTCCTGTCTAATACATTCCATTGATTATGATTTTATTATACTTTGCATGTCAGAATCCTGCATTGTCTTTTTTTGCCTTTGTATTGATTTTTATTATCAGACAAGTTAAAATAGAGCAAAAGGAAGTGGGCTTATGCAGAAATATACAAAGAGCAGATTTATAGAAAACGGCTACCTCAGTGCAACCAAAAAGCAAGAAAACACTTTTATAGAAACGCATTTTCACGATTTTTATGAGCTGGAGTTTATTATTTCGGGCAACGGTACATATACGGTTGACGGAACCGAATATGAAATAGAACCGGGCAATTTGTTTTTCTTGACTCCGCTTGACTTTCACTATGTGGATATCAAGGATGCCGAACTTTATAATGTTATGTTCTCGGGCGATATCTGCAATCAGACTTTTCTGCAGAGCCTCACAAAAAACTCGCCGGTGTTTCTGAAAGTAAGCGGAGAAACCAAACTTTGCTTTGAAGTTTTGCTTAACGAACTCTGCAACAATATAAATGATAAGGATTTTTCCGAAATGTTGCTCAACGCCATTATTGCAAAACTTAAAAAGGAAACTTCAGATGACGAACCAATCAGGGAACTTTCCGCAATAAACAAAGCGGAGTTATATGTTCTCAACAATTTCAGAAATGAGCTTAAACTTGAAGATGTTGCCAACGAGGTTGCTCTTGCACCCACATATTTTTCACGGCTATTCAAGGCAGAAAAAGGAATAAACTTCAAAGTTTATCTGAACAATATGCGCTTTGAATATGCAAAAAAACTGCTTGAGCACACAGACATGACCGTGCTGCAGATATGCACGGAATGCGGATTCAACGACTATCCGAATTTCATAAGACGTTTTAAACAACACACAGGATATTATCCTGTTCAATACAGAGAGTTGTTTGGATAAAACTAATATATAATTGAATATTATAAACCTTTTAAAAACGAAAAAGGAGCAAAAACCGATTTGGTAACTTAAATAATGCAATTTTTACAATCTTCAAAGTGCAGTCTAAACCGATAAAAATCACATATTTTCCGTTCAATTTTTCTTAAACGACAATACATAATAAAAACTAAATCCATTCGACAAAAGTTAATTCTTAACGGTTTAGAGCGATAAGAATTAACTAAAAACACCGTGTAAGCTCACCGCCTGTTGTATTTTGTCTATTTATAATATTATACAGAAATAGCATCTCTCATAAAACGAGATATACAATCCTGTAATAAGAGATATATTATCTATATACAGGCGATTAAAACGCATATTTAGAAAAAGCCAAGATACCGATTACTGTATCTTGGCTTTTGAAATTATTTGTTTCTTACACTATCTAATACCATATTTTTCAATGATATAGTCCATATCCTTATCGCCTCTGCCGGAGAGGTTGATAAGCACAGATCCCTTACCCATTGTCTTTGCAAGCTTCATACCGTAAGCAACGGCATGGGAACTTTCAATAGCCGGGATGATACCCTCCATTCTGGAAAGCTCAAAGAATGCATCAATGGTTTCGTCGTCAGTAACAACATCATATTTTACTCTGCCCAAGTCGTGCAGGAATGCGTGCTCCGGTCCGCAGGATGGATAATCCAAACCGCTTGCCACGGAATACACGGGAGCAGGATCACCGTTTTCATCCTTCAGCATAATGCTGTTAAAGCCATGCATGATGCCTTCTTCACCATAGGTGAGACTTGCGGCGTGGTCACCCATTTTAATGCCTCTTCCGAGAGGCTCTACACCGTAAATATCAACGGGGTCGTTCAAAAAGCCTGAGAAAAGTCCCATTGCGTTTGAGCCGCCGCCCACACAGGCAACCACCGCGTCGGGAATCTCACCCGTCATATCAATGAACTGTTCTCTTGCTTCAATACCAACAACACTCTGAAAGTCTCTCACCATCATCGGGAACGGATGAGGGCCGACGACTGAACCTATGCAGTAGATAGCGTCCTTATACTCATTGCAATATGCGGCGAAGGCAGCGTCTACTGCTTCTTTCAAGGTTTGTAGACCATCTGTAACCTCGACCACTCTTGTACCAAGGATCTTCATTCTTGCCACATTGGGAGCCTGCTTTTTAATATCTACAGCACCCATATAGATATCACACTCCAAGCCGAAATATGCGGCGGCGGTAGCAAGAGCCACACCGTGCTGACCTGCACCTGTTTCGGCAATGACCTTTTTTTTCCCCATATACTTTGCCAGCAGCACTTCACCCATACAGTGATTGAGCTTGTGTGCGCCGGTGTGGTTCAAATCCTCGCGCTTCACATAGAGCTGAACGCCTGTGCCGATTTTATCCGAAAGTCTTGCAAGATGGGAGATTGGTGTCGGTCTGCCTTGAAATTCCTTGCGTATACGGCGAAGCTCGTCGATAAATTTGCGGGACTTGCAGATGGTCTGGTATGCTTCGCTGATCTCATTCATAGCGACCTGCAGTTCGGGCGGGATATAGGAGCCGCCGTATTTGCCAAAGTAGCCATTATTGTCGGGATAGTTCTTAAAATAGGTATCAAAATCAATATTGTTAAATTTCATTGTAGTTTCCTCCATAAATAAGTTTTGTTTTAGGTTGGTTTTGGGTATACAATCTCTTTCTGTTTAATTTCATATATTCGGCGCAAGGAGCGCCACCAGCGTTTTGTCATCATTATATTTACCTCCTTAATACAGGAAAAAGCTCCTTTGACTTATATCTTCCGTCAAAGGAGCTTTCATGTAAAACAAAAACGCCCTTGACAGAAATATACACTCTGTCAAGGACGAATAGGTACAAATAAAGTACGACACTATCCGCGGTGCCACCTTGATTCACGGTATGACCCGTGCGCTTAGCAGGATACCAACATATCCCCGGCAACTGACGTATGCCAACACGTTGCAGAATACTTTGGGAAATCCCATTTGACTGCACCCTCAGCGGTCCATTTGACAACTTGTTTCTTACCTGACTCTCAGCACCACAGGTTCTCTGTAAAGGCATCATTGCCGTTATCTCCGCTTCAACGGTTTGAAGTATTAAATTATATATTATTATACGCCCAATTATCTATTTTGTCAATGGGGGTGCGAGTTGTTACGATTTGTTGATATATATTGTTTCAAATGCATCTTAACTTAACTCTCTGTCCAAAATAAGTATTGGTGGGCAAAACTGACCTTTTATGAATGCTCATTAGAAAAGCAGGGGTAAGATATATTTCCTTCTCGCTCCTATCGTTCAATATTTAGTTTATCAAATACTTATTTATATTAAAAGGGTATCTATTACCATCGTATCATCATTCTGCTTCTGGATTTCTTTTAATTCTTCTTCCGTATATTGTTTCTTTAACTTTCCACCGCATTGGGGGCATTTCTTTTCTTTTAGGTCATATTTCTCTTTGCAATTTTCACAAATCTTATACATAATCAATCTCCTTTTCAAATTCTTATGCATTGGTGAGTTTATCAAAATTTTATGAATATGTTTTAATAATTTCTTCTGCAACAATCCGTTTTGAAATGCATCGGTCCATTGCCTGTTTTTCTATGTAACGATGTGCCTCCGGTTCGTCCAATTTGAGTTCGCGGATAAGTATCCATTTTGCCCGGTTGACGATACGGATTTCTTCCATTTTTTCTTCAATGGATAGTGTTTTCTTTTCAGTCTTTCTAAGTTTTTCCCGTGCACTTGAAAGCCAGCTGAGAGCAATTGCCATTGTCGGCTTTGAGGTTGGCTTTGGAAGCACAAACACACCGTGTTCTGCAACCTTGTCGTAGATTTCTTCTTGAAGTTCTGCCCGTACCATCAGGAGTACGACGGTCTCTTTTGAACTACCTGTGTCAATCGCAAAACGAGTACCTATATCATCAGGGAGCGGAGAGTTGATGATAACAAAATCAAAAGCACGTTCGGCAAGTGCTCGCTTGGCGGCACTGATGTTCGATACGAAATTGGTTGGTGAATATTTTGAGGTAGGGAGCAGAGTGGAGAGTGCATCATTGAAGCCTTCTGCCGCCGAAACGATCAGAACGCTGTAAACTCGTTCTTTCAGACTCATTTTTGCTCCCCTCCTTTTTTTGGCTGCTATTCAGCTTTATTTATTGCAGTAGATATCCAAAATTGCTGCAGGTATGTGTTCCTTGATAAAATCACTTGTCGCAGCCGCCTTGCAAGCATCACTTAAACTTGAAGGCAGTTTCTTGAACTTTGCTAATGTCTCAGTATCGGCTTTGTATAGGTTAATATTGGCGGCTTCGGGCAAGTCAAGCTTATTTTTAAGTCCATTTAGTGCTGCATAAATCATAAGTGTAAATGCGAGGTACGGATTTGCCATCGGATCCGGTGAGCGGAGCTCTGCGCGACGGTATTCACCGACTGCCGCAGGAATACGGACAAGCTGAGAACGGTTTTCACTTGACCAGGAAACGTAGCCGGGAGCTTTATCTATTCCAAAGCGCTTATAGGAATCCTCAGTCGGGTTGAGAAATGCGGTCATTTCCACAACCTTATCAAGAACACCTGCGATCATATAGCAAAGGTTTTCCGAACTGTCACTCGGTTTGAC
>JAFWWX010000450.1 GCA_017517985.1 Clostridia bacterium
CATTAAGAAGGCTTCCCTCTGCGGTCTCGGTCAGACAGCTCCTAACCCTGTTATTTCTACTCTCAGATACTTCAGAGATGAATACATTGCACATATCGTTGACAAGAAGTGTCCTGCAGGCGTATGTAAGTCCCTTCTCTCCTTTGAAATTATTGCTGATAAGTGTAAGGGATGTTCCGCTTGTTCAAGAGTTTGTCCCGCAGATGCTATCAGTGGCGTAATCAAGCAGCCCTTCACAATTGATAAGAATAAGTGTATCAAGTGCGGTGCTTGTATTGAAAAGTGTAAGTTCGACGCTATTGTGAAGAAATAAGGAAGGTGGAAATATAAAATGGCAAATGTTGTAATTAACGGCAGAGAATATACTGTTGCTGACGGTATTACAATTCTCGAAGCCTGCAGAGCGGCATCCGTTGAGATACCCACACTCTGCTTTATGAAGGAAATAAATGAAATCGGTGCTTGCCGTATTTGTCTTGTTGACTGTGCAATGAAGGTTGGCGGTCCCAGAAAGCTTGTAGCAGCCTGCGTTATGCCGATTTCTGATGGAATGGAAATTCTCACAAACACAGAAGAAGTACTTAAGGCAAGAAAGACAAACCTTGAACTTATGCTCTCTGACCACCAGAAGAAGTGTCTCTCCTGCGTACGTAACCAGAACTGCGAGCTTCAGAAGCTTTGCCGTGAATACGGTGTTGAAGAAGACAGAATCGGCGGTGAAACAAACGACTATACTCCCGATACTTCTACACCCTGGCTTGTTCGTGAAAACAACAAGTGTATTAACTGCCGCAGATGTATTGCAGTTTGTAAGCATCAGCAGGGCGTTGGTGTAATTGGTGCAAACGACAGAGGTTTTGACACACACGTTGCTTGTGCATTTGAAACTCCTCTTGCAGATTCTGCTTGTATCGGATGTGGCCAGTGTACTGTTGTTTGTCCTACAGGAGCTCTTCACGAAGTTGATGATACAGCTAAGGTGCTTGCAGCTCTCAATGACCCCACAAAGCATGTTGCTATCTGTGCAGCTCCCTCTGTTCGTGCAACACTCGGTGAAGCATTCGGTCTTGAACCCGGAACAGATGTTGAAGGCAAGATGGTTGCTGCTATGAAGAGACTCGGCTTTGACGGCGTATATGATATGAACTTCACAGCTGACCTTACAATTATTGAAGAAGCACACGAACTTATCGGCAGAATCCAGAACGGTGGTAAGCTTCCCCTTATCACATCCTGTTCTCCTGGATGGGTTAAATTCTGCGAACACTACTTCCCTGATTTCGTAGACAACCTCTCCTCCTGTAAGTCTCCTCAGCAGATGTTTGGTGCTGTTTACAAGACATACTTTGCACAGAAGAACAATATTGATCCTAAGGACATCTTCTTTGTATCCTGCATTCCCTGTACAGCAAAGAAGTTTGAGGTTACTCGTGACCACGAAAATGCAGCAGGGGTTGCAGATGTAGATGTAGCTCTCACAACAAGAGAACTTGCAAGACTTATTGACAGAGCAGGCATCAACTTCAAAGCTCTTCCCGACGAAAAGTTCGATTCTCCCTTTGCAATCGGCTCAGGTGCAGGTGCAATCTTCGGTGCTACCGGTGGTGTTATGGAAGCGGCCCTCAGAACTGCTGCTGAAACAATTCTCGGCACAACACTTGAAAAGGTTGAATTTGAAGAAGTACGCGGTACTGAAGGTATTAAGAGAGCGACATACAAGCTCGGTGATCTTGAAGTTAATGTTGCTGTATGCTCCGGAACAGCAAATGCTAAAGAACTTCTTACAAAAATTCAGAACGGTGAAGAAAATTACCAGTTTGTTGAAATTATGGCCTGCCCCGGCGGTTGTGTAAACGGTGGTGGTCAGCCGATTCATCCGATGTATGTTCGTGATACAGTAAACCTTAAGAAGCTCAGAGCAGACGTTCTCTATAACGCTGACAAGAATCTTCCCGTAAGAAAGTCTCACGAAAATCCTGATATTAAGACAATTTACGCAGAATTCTTTGGCGAACCCGGAAGCCACAAGGCTCACGAAATTCTTCATACAAAGTATGTTAAGCGTGGTCTTTATTCCGCTAAATAATTTTTGATAACTCTTACAAGGCGTTCGGTTTACATTTCCGGACGCCTTTATTAATAACAAATATCTTTGTAAGAAATTACATATAATACTACAGTGAAATGGAGGGATTATATGGATAAAAAAATAAAAATAACATCCTTAGGACTTGGTTTTACATATGCAGGAAGTTTCTTTGGTGCAGGTTATGTTTCCGGAAAAGAATTGTACGAATTTTTTTCATCTTTTGGAATAAAAGGTTATTACGGCATAATATTATCAATGTTTTTATTTTTTGTGTTAGGTGTGTTTCTTGTAAGAACAGTACAGCTTTCAAAAAGGGATTCCTTTGATGAAGTCATAATACTTGCAGACAATAAACCTCTTCGTGCACTATTGGCCGGAGCTACAGTATTTATGATGTTTGGTATATTTGTAATTATGTCAGCAGGTGCAGGCGCACTTTTAAATCAAGTATTTGATTTACCTCATTATGTAGGATGCATAGTTTTTACCTTATCAGCTTGTATTGTATCTTTATCAGGAATATCCGGAACTGTAAAATTCTTTTCATCAATTGTACCTGTTCTTGTCATATGTACTATTTTTATATGTATTGTTACGTTAAAAAAGTATGGATTTAATTCAGAATTACCAATAACAAACACCAATCCGCTATTAAACAATTGGTGGTTTTCTGCAATTACATATGTATCCTATAATATGATTACACTTATAGGTACAATTATTCCGGTAGGAGCAAATATTCAAAGAAAGCGCACAGTTTATGGTGGTATATTATTTGGATGTTTTATTGCTCTGTCTTTGGCCTTTGGAATACTTCTTGCTGTAGCATCCGTTTACGGTTCATCCAAAGCAGAACTACCTATGCTTAATATTGCAATGAGACTTGGAAATATAACCGGATATATATACGCTATACTTCTTATAATTGCAATGTTTGGCACATCTCTTTCAAGTATTGTTGCAATAATTGTATATTTCGAGAATAAAATTCCAAAGTGCAATAAACATAAAAAAATTATAATATTTATAATTGGTATAATTACATTTCTTTGCAGCCTTTCAGGCTTTGGGAATCTTGTAAACACACTATACCCTATTTTTGGTTATATCGGATTTGCAGTACTTGCGCTTATTATCGGAAATTTTATATATCTGAAAATAAATAAAAGCTAAAATACATATTCAATATTCCATATATTTTTTAAATACTATTGTAAAATCTAAAAAATAATGTTATAATAACCATATAAAGATTATATAATAAGGAATTGATTTAATGAATCCAGATTACATTTTTAATATACTTACATTAATTGGTGGACTTTGTATTTTCCTTTTTGGAATGAATACAATGGGCGAATCTCTTGAAAGACGTGCTGGAAATAAACTTCGTGGTTTGCTTTCAAAACTAACATCAAATAAAATTGCAGGGCTTTTGACAGGTCTTGCTGTTACTGCAGTTATTCAAAGCTCGTCAGCTACAACTGTAATGGTGGTTGGCTTTGTTAACTCCGGGCTTATGACTTTAAGTCAAGCTATAAATGTTATTATGGGTGCAAACATTGGTACTACCATAACAGCCTGGATTCTAAGTTTAACAGGAATTGAGTCAGGCAATTTCTTTATAAAAATGCTTAAACCAATGTCTTTCACCCCCATTCTCGCTCTTATAGGTATTATATTCTATATGTTCTGTAAGAGTCAAAAAAAGAAAGATACCGGAATGATACTACTTGGATTTGCCACTCTGATGTTCGGTATGGATATTATGTCTGATTCCGTTAAATTTCTCGAAACTGTTGATGAGTTTACTGCTTTATTTACTATGTTCAAAAACCCGATTATGGGTATGCTGGCAGGCGTTGTTCTTACAGCAATAATTCAATTAAGTTCAGCATCGGTCGGAATACTGCAGGCACTCTCTGTCACCGGAAAGATCACATACGGAGCCGCTATTCCAATTATTATGGGACAAAATATAGGAACCTGTATAACTGCTGTTCTTTCTTCAATTGGTGCTACAAAAAACGCAAAACGCGCTGCGGCTGTACATCTTTTCTTTAATATAATAGGTGCTGTTGTCTGGATAACAGTATTCTGGATTGGGTCAATAATTTTCAACCCCATTATTCTGGAAAAATCAGCCAGTGGATTTGGAATTGCAATATGTCATTCTATATTTAATCTTCTATGTATGTTTCTTCTTTTACCAATGTCAAAATTCCTTGAAAAACTTGTAATCAGACTTATTCCGGATAACAAGACCCCTGAAAAAATTGTTGAACTTGATGAACGACTTCTTGCCACACCTCCTATAGCCTTGCAGAGATGTCGTGAAATTTCAAACGAAATGGCAATCTGTTCTATGGAGGCACTAAAGCAATCTATATATATTCTTAATTCATATTCAAAACAAGACGCTGAGAGAATTAGAGAGTTTGAAGAGAAATCTGATTATTATGAGGATATTCTCGGCTCCTATCTTGTAAAACTCAGTACAAAGGTTTTGAGTTCGGAAGATACACTTGATTCAGCTTTGATGCTCAAGGCAATTGGTGACTTTGAAAGAATCTCTGACCACAGTATAAATATACTTGAATCGGCTGAAGAAATGCGCGATAAAAATCTCTCGTTCTCCGACGCAGCTAAAAAAGAGCTTAATGTTCTAACTTCTGCTATACTTGAGATTCTGGATAAAACTATGGACTCATATATAAATAATAACTATGAGGCAGTATCCGATGTAGAACCTCTTGAACAGGTAATTGATAAACTGAAGGAAGAATTGCGTCTTAGTCACATCTACAGACTACAGCAGAGCGACTGTAGTATAGAAACTGGTTTTGTATGGAACGATCTTCTTACTAACTTTGAAAGAGTATCTGACCATTGCTCCAATATTGCCGGAGGTGTTATCGAAAGAACTCAACATAATCTGAACATTCATGAATCACTAAGAACAATCAAATTATCCGATGCTTATTTTAAGGATGCATATAATAAATTCCTGATTAAATATTCCCTAGATAAATAAGACTTAGACAAAAATAGTGGAGAATTTCTCCACTATTTTTATATAAAAAATCCGATGTCCTGAAAATCAGAACATCGGATTTTAAAATTCATTTAGAATTATTCAGCATCAGCAGTTTCAGCAACTTCTTCAACAATTTCTTCAGTTACTTCTTCAGCTACGGGCGCTATAAGAGCTCTTATTGAAAGGCTAACCTTTTTTGCTTCATAGTCGATAGACATAATCTTAACAGTAACAACATCACCGATTGAAACAACATCTTCAGGCTTATCAATCTTTCTGTCTGCAAGCTGAGAAATGTGAATAAGACCATCAACTCCGGGAACAACTTCAGCAAAAGCACCGAAAGGCATAATGCTTACTACCTTTACTTCTGCTTCGTCACCTTCAGCATACTTGGATGCAAGGATATTCCAGGGATTTGTTTCTTCTGTCTTAAGACCGAGAGAGATTCTCTTCTTTTCAACGTCAACAGCCTTTACAAATACATCAACCTTATCGCCGATATTTACAACTTCTGTAGGATGCTTAATTCTCTTCCAGGAAAGTTCTGTGATATGAACCATACCGTCAACGCCGCCAAGGTCAACAAATGCACCGTAAGCAGTGATAGACTTAACTGTACCTGTGTACTTCTTACCAACTTCAACATCAGACCAGAATTCATCTCTCTGTGCCTTTCTTACTTCAGCAGCAGCCTTGCGAATAGAGCCAACAGCTCTTCTTCTCTGTGAGTTTACATCAGGAAGAATCTTAATGTCGTATGTGTTTCCAATGAGACTCTTGAGCTGTTCTTCAGTTACACCTTCTTCAGTTCTGGGGAAATCTGTGTGAGAAGCAGGAATAAATACTCTGTTAGAGCCGCACTGCATAATTACACCTCCCTTAACTGCTTCTGTAACCTTACCTGTGAGAGTAGTGTTGTTTTCAGCAGCATCAACAAGAACCTGCCAGTTCTTGTCACCGTCAAGTCTCTTCTTTGAAAGATTAACAATTCCTTCGGGATCGTTATACTTGACAATCTGAACTTCGATTTCATCGCCAACTTTATATTCAGCCATAATGTCTACGGAAGGATCATCTGTCACTTCAGATGAAGGAAGAACGCCTGTGTGCTTAATTCCGAGGTCTACATATATAGCAGCCGGTGTTACAGATGTAATAACTCCTTGTACCCTTTCTCCAGCTCTTGGTGGTTTTGTGTAGGAATCGAGCATTTCTTCAAAGCTCATACCTTCCATAATTTCTGTCTTTGCTGTGTTGTTATCAGATGTGATGTTGTTCATTCTGATTTTTACCTCCTCTATTATGTCATCAGGTGTTGAAGCACCTGCTGTAATACAAACGGATAAACCGCTATTGTATCGAATTTTTTTTACTACTGTATCCTTGACCTCATCAACCGGAATAGAATCCGCATTCTCACAGAAAAATGTATTGCTGCAGTTTTCACAACATATTTCATAAAGATGCTTGGTGTTAGAGCTTTTTTTTCCACCAACAACAATCATTATGTCATTAATGCAAGATTCTTTACGCGCTTGTGCCTGTCTACTTTCAGTAACAGAACATATTGTATCAAAAACTTTTAAATTAGTATACATAAATTTGAGAACATTTTGACACTTTTTATAATTTTCTGTATTATTTGTCGTTTGTGAGACCAAAATTGCAGCGTTTTTTCCAAAATTTACATTTTGGAAACATCTGATGCTTTCGGGAGAGTCAAAAACATAAACATTTCCCTTTGCATAACTCTTTATTCCAGTTACCTCAGGATGCCCCTCCTTGCCTATAATTATTGTATCGACAGACTCTGATGAGTTCTCGCTGACAATTTTATGTATTTTTTTTACAAACGGGCAGGTAGCATCAACTATCTCCGAAAAATTGTTCTCAAGAAATCCCTGCTCCTTCAAAGTTACTCCATGTGTTCTGATAACGCAAACAGAATCCGTGAAATTCTCAATTTCAGAAAGAGACTCTATAGTAATAACGCCTCTTTCGTTTAATTGTTTTATATAATCTGAATTATGAATGAGCTCACCGTATATATAAATCTTCTCACGTGTTTCGGCAAGCTCTTTAATAATTTTGTCGGCACGTCTTACACCAAAACAAAAGCCAGAATCTTTTGAGATTATTATATTAATTTCTTTGTTCATTTTTACCGTTTACCAGATATGAATATTCATCATACAAATCACATATTTTATCAAAAATTATACCGGAAATTCTCTCGAACTCCTCTTTGGACTTCTCGGTACAGTTTAAGGATTCATACTTTATAATATCACCAATTACAACATATTTTTTTCCAAATAATCTGCAATTATTGTCTTTTGTAATAATTGCAACGGGAAGTATATCACACAATGAACGGTGAACAATCATTCCGGCTCCCCTTTTTGCAGAAGTCTTCCTGAGTTCATATCCCTTAAACCTTGTGCCTTGAGGAAACATCCCAACGGTATTCTTTTCCTCAAGAAGCGAGATTGCTTTTTTCATTGCTCCGAGGTCAACACTTCCCCTGTCAACAGGGAATGCACCAAACATTTTTATTACCGACCTTATTACAGGAACTTTGAACAATTCCTTTTTTGCCATAAAGGATACTTTATCCTTAAATGATGCAACGATCACAACCGGGTCAAGGTTTGAAACATGATTTGCACAAAGAAGATAGCCTCCCGACGGCTCCTTTTCGGGATTTATAACCTTAACTCTGAAAATTATATTTATTAATCTGAAAAAATAATGCTTAAAACCTTTTTTAAAATTCATTTCCGATTTTCTCCATGATTATTTTTTTTGCTTCATCAATAGTCTTCTCAACACTGTAATTTGTGTTATCAAATAATATCGCATCTTCTGCCGCCTTTAACGGCGCTGCACTTCTTGTAGAATCATTGAAGTCTCTCATTTTCATATCATTCAGAACTTCATCAAATGTAACATTCTGTCCCTTTTGAATAAGCTCATCATATCTTCTTTTTGCACGGCTTTCTTCATTTGCACTCATAAATATCTTTACATCTGCATCAGGGAGAATAACAGTTCCGATATCTCTGCCATCCATTATTACAGAAGATTTTTTTGAAATACCTCTTTGCATATCAAGCAGAAACGCTCTGACAGCAGGAAGCGCTGAAACGGCAGATGCATACATTGATGATTTAGGAGTTCTTATTTTCTCAGATACATCCTGTCCATTAAGCCATATTCTCTGTGTACCGTCAACCCATTTAAGTTCTATATCTATATTTTTAAAATGCTTTGAAAGTTCCTTTTCGTCAGAGGGTTCAATGTTATTATACTGAGCATAAAGACCAACAGTACGGTAAAGTGCACCGGTATCAACATAAATAAATCCAAGCTCCTTTGCAAGCGCTTTTGCAAGTGTGCTTTTACCTACACCAGAAGGACCGTCTATTGCAATTTTATATAGTTTATTCATTTGTTTCTTCCTCTTTCTCATTTAACGATAATATTGCCGACTTAGCTGCAAGTTTTCCTGTTGAAAAAGCTATTTGCAAATTAAAACCGCCTGTATATGCATCAACATCAATTATTTCTCCTGCAAAGTAAAGCCCACGGCAAATTTTTGATTCCATAGTAGATGGATTAATTTCTTTTACAGAAATACCGCCTGAGGTAATTACGGCCTCACTTACCGGGCGAAGCGCTTTTATCTGAAGCGGAAAATGCTTAAGTACATTTAGTATAGTTCTACGCTGTTCTTTTTTTAACGAATTAACTTTTGTGGAAAAAGAAATACCGCAAAGTTTTACAAAAGGTGCAATAAGCTTTTGAGGCAGCAAGTCAGTCAACGCATTACATATATCTCTGTTGATATACTTATTAAAATCAGCAACCAAACGTGCATCAAGAACTTCCTCGTTCAACGCCGGCTTCAGGTCTACTTCCAATCGATATTCAGACGGTTCCTTCCTCATATGTGCAGAGCAGGAAAGAACCAGAGGACCTGTGATTCCAAAATGAGTAAACAACATCTCCCCCATTTCAGAAAATACTTTTTTATTTTTCTTGTCATACAGTGAAAGAACAACATTTCTAAGTGACAGTCCCTGCAATTCATTATGTACAGCACCACACAATTCAATCGGAACAAGAGAACCTCTTGGCTTTGTGACAGTATGTCCAAACTTTCTTGCAAAGTCATATCCATCACCGGTTGAGCCTGTCTGAGGATATGATAATCCACCTGTGCATATTATTACTTTATCAAATGTATATTCATTGCCGTCAGAACACTTTATAACAAAAACCTCATCAATCTTATTAATATCAGTTACGGTTGTATTAATGAATTTGCAATTATCTAAGTTAATACTTCTCTTAAGTGCTTCAAGAACATCTCTCGATTTATCAGAAATCGGAAATACACGATTTCCGCGTTCAGTTTTTACAGGGCAACCGTTATCTTCAAAAAAATTCATAACAGCTGCAGTATCAAATGATTTCAAAGCTGAATATAAAAATTTCGGATTCTCTGGAACATTCTTTAAAAACTCCTCATTGGAACAGTTGTTGGTTAAATTGCATCTTCCCTTTCCAGTAATAAGCAATTTCTTCCCAAGATAAGAATTATCATAGCATTCATCGGAACGCAATTTCTGTTTTGATGAGTTTTTTTCAAATACTGTAACGGTGAAATTTGACTGGGATGCAAAAGAGGCACACATTAATCCTGCAGCTCCGCCTCCTACAACCACAATATTTGCAAAATTGCATTCTGTTGATTTGCGCAAACCATATCCCCCTTCCTATCATAGTACTGAAACAAATCGTAATAAAATTTATTTTATACAGCCTATTATGCCATAAATCACAGCTTTTGTCAAGCGAAAACATAATAATAGCACGCATTACTGCTGTTACTATTTATTTTGCTAAAGGCAATATCTAATTCTTAAAATACTATTGAAAAATAAGGAATAATATGCTATAATAAAATAATAAACAAAAAAAGAGGTCCAAATATGAAACTGACAAATATACTGCGCACAGACTCCCTTTCATTGTCTTTCGAGGTTTTTCCACCTAAAACCGACCTTGCTTTTGAGAGCGTTGAAAAAGCAGTTTTTGAAATTGCTAAACTAAAACCTTCTTTTATGAGCGTTACATACGGTACTGGAGGAAGAACAAGCAAATATACACTTGATATTGCAAAGGATATTAAAGCAAAGTACAATGTACCGACTATAGCTCACCTTACCTGTGTTTCATCAACAAAAGAAACGGTACATAAAAAAATTAATGATATAAAAAATGCCGGCATTGAAAACATAATGGCACTCCGTGGAGATATTCCCTCTGACATTTCGTCAAGTGATATATCAAAATGGGATTATCGTCATGCCATTGATTTAATAAGAGAGCTTCGTGAAAGCGGTCATGATTTCTGTATCGGGGCTGCATGCTATCCTGAAATTCATCCTGAGAGCACAAATCAGAAAGCAGACATTACATTTTTAAAAGAGAAAGTTGATGCAGGGTGCGATTTCCTCACAACACAGATGTTTTTCGACAATAATCTTTTATATAATTTCCTTTATAAAATAAGAGAGGCTGGTATAACAGTTCCTGTTGTTCCCGGTATTATGCCAATAACAAACGCAAACCAGATTGAACGTGCAATAAAGCTCTCCGGTTCATTTATGCCCCAGAGATTCAAAGCACTTGTAGATAAATTCGGTACAAGCCCAAAAGCAATGATGCAAGCCGGAATTGCTTATGCAACGGACCAAATAATTGACCTTTATGCAAACAACATCACAAATGTTCACGTATACTCTATGAATAAGCCTGAGGTTGCAGAAAAAATCCAGAACAACCTTTCGGATATAATAACAATATTATGAAAAACACAGTAATTGTAAAAGAATACGGCCTTCCTGAGATAAACAGAGAAGCACTACTTCGTTATATGCGTGCAGGAAACACTGATGAAAAGATAGACGAATTAATTGATAAATGCATTTCTGAGAGCATCTACTCGTTCAGATACAGTGTATGCTACACAATCACAGACTTTGAAGTTAAAAAAAATAAGGTTTATTTTGACCATTTTACAGTTAATTCTGCTTCTTTATCAGAAAACCTTGCAGGTTCAGATTCAGCAGTAATATTTGGGGCAACAATTGGTATTGGCATAGACAGATTAATCAATAAATATTCAAGACTATCACCTGCCAAAGCACTTTGTATACAGGCAATAGGTGCTGAACGTATTGAAACCTTATGTGATGTATTTAATAAAGAAATGAACAGTAAATTTATTTATACAAAAAATCGCTTCAGTCCCGGTTACGGTGATTTTGACATTGTATATCAGAAAGACATATTTGCAATTCTTGACTGTCCAAAAAGAATTGGACTTACACTTAATTCAAGTCTTATGATGTCGCCCTCAAAATCAGTAACTGCTATTATAGGATTCAAAAGAGAGGAATAAACAATGGATTTCAGAGAATATTTAAAAAATAATATAGTCATTCTTGATGGCGGAATGGGGACGCTTCTTCAGGAAAGAGGTCTTGTTCCCGGAGAACATCCTGAAATGTGGAATATTTTACATCCCGATATAATTACGGAAATCCATACCAATTATTTCAATGCGGGAAGTAACATCATCAACACAAACACTTTCGGTGCAAATCCTTTTAATTTCGATGACGAAACACTTGAAAAAATAATATGTGCTGCCGTTATTAATGCAAATAAAGCCCGTGATAACAGTACATCTCAAAAAGAAAAATATATATCACTTGATATAGGTCCGCTTGGAAGATTAATAAAACCATTTGGTGACCTTGAATTTGAAGATGCAGTTTCTGCTTTTAGTAAAGTTGTTTCAATAGGTATAAAATATGGAGTTGACCTTATTACAGTTGAAACAATGAATGATTCTTATGAAACAAAAGCAGCAGTTCTTGCAGTAAAGGAAAATTGCGATCTTCCGTTAATTGTTACAAATGCCTACGGCTCAGACGGAAAACTAATTACAGGCGCCTCCCCCTCTGCTATGGTTGCAATGCTTGAAGGTTTGGGAGTTGACGCACTTGGTGCAAACTGCTCTTTAGGACCTGCACAGCTTACAGCTATTGCAGATGAGCTACTTTCAGTATCTTCAATTCCGGTAATTATAAAGCCTAACGCAAGTTTGCCGAAGGTTGTTAATAACGAAACGATATATGATGTTACTGCAGATGAATTTTCTGATATAGTGACCGAAATGTGCAAAAAAGGCGTTCGTGTTATTGGCGGCTGTTGCGGTACAACACCGAACTATATAAAGTTATTAAGTGATAAAACTGCAGAACTTTTACCTGTTAAAATTGTACCAAAAAATTTAAGCTGTGTATCTTCTTACACCCATTCTGTATACTTTAACAGCAAACCTATCCTTATTGGCGAAAGAATAAATCCTACCGGCAAAAAAAGATTCAAGCAGGCACTTGTTGAAAATGATATGGACTACATTTTAAAAGAAGGTATTATGCAACAGGAAAAAGGCGTGCATATTCTTGATGTTAATGTGGGACTTCCTGAAATCAATGAGATGGTAGTACTCAAAAATGCAATTACAGAGCTTCAGGCTGTAACAAATCTGCCACTTCAGATTGACACATCAGATATTGATGCTATGGAGCAGGCTATGCGTGTTTATAACGGAAAACCTATGGTAAATTCTGTTAATGGCAAAGAAGACTGTATGAATTCTATATTCCCTCTTGTAAAAAAATACGGTGGTCTTGTTGTTGCTCTGACACTTGACGAAAACGGCATACCTGACACCGCAGACGGCAGAGTTGCAATTGCAAAAAAAATAATTGAAAATGCTGAAAAATACGGCATATCAAAAAAAGATTTAATATTTGACACACTTGCAATGACAATAAGTGCTGATACAAATGCAGCAAATGTCACACTTGAAGCTCTGCACAGAATAAAGACAGAACTGAATTGTAACACATCACTTGGAATTTCAAATGTATCCTTTGGACTTCCCTGTAGGGACAATATTAACAGTACATTCTTTACGACGGCACTTTCAAAAGGGCTTTCAGCGGCTATAATGAATCCATATTCAATAGATATGATGAAGGTGTACTATTCCTATCTCGCTTTATGTGGCTGGGATGATAACTTCTCAAATTATATCAAGTTTTGCAATGAAATAAATACTGAACAAATAAATTCTTCTAAAATTTCTGAAATAAAGTCCGATTTTGATATATTGTCTGATTCTTGGTCATCTAAATTACAAGAAGCAATAATTCAGGGAAGAAAAGAAACAGCCGCACATATAACCAGAGAACTTTTACTGACTGTCTCCCCTATGACTATTGTTGAAAATGATATTATTCCTGCACTTGATAATGTTGGTAAAGGATTTGAAAACAAAACCGTTTATCTCCCGCAGCTGCTTATGAGTGCAGAGTCTGCCAAGGCGTCCTTTGAAATAATAAAGCAGAAAGTATCATCCGAAAACTCCGTAGCTTCCAAAAAAAATAGTGTAGTTATTGCTACAGTTAAGGGAGATATACACGATATAGGAAAAAATATAGTAAAGCTTTTACTTGAAAACTACGGTTTTAATGTCATAGACCTAGGAAAAGATGTAGAACCGTCCATAATTACTGCAGCTATAAAAGAAAATAATGCCGGCATCTGCTGTTTAAGTGCCCTTATGACGACTACAGTTCCTGCGATGGAGAAAACAATAAGTCTTATTAGAAAAACATCCCCGCAGTGTAAAATAATGGTTGGTGGAGCAGTAATGAATAAAGATTATGCAAATGCTATCGGTGCAGATTTTTACGGTAAGGATGCAATGGAAGCTGTACGCATTGCCTCGGAAATATAAGAATAGCAACAACTTCACATTTGTATATAATACGGTAGAATTAAACATAAAAGAGCAAGAAGAAAAGGATTAACTCCTTCTATTCCTGCTCTTTTTTGTTATAAAACATATTATGATTTTAAAAATGCAAGTTCTACACTATCAATGGTGGCGCCCAATTTTTCCTGAGATGTATTGGACCAGATAATTTTACGTGGACACTTTTCAACACAAATGTCACATCCGGTACAAAGTTCATAATCTATCTCAGCAATTGATCCATTAACCTTAATTGCCCCTGAAGGACAGCTTTTCTCACATATTTTGCATCCGATACATCCAAGCTCACAGTATGTTTTAGTTACAGCGCCCTTATCAGCAGACATACACCCAACCCAGTGCTTTGCTTCAAACGGAATAAGTCTTATAATTTTCTTTGGACAAGCCTCTACACACATACCGCAAGCCTTACATTTATCATAGTCAACAGAAGCAACACCACTTTCGACTGTGATTGCTCCAAAACCACAAGCTTTAACACAGGAGCCAAGACCTATACAACCGTTTGGACAAAGCTTATCTCCACCTGCAAGTCTGTTTGCGGCATTACAGTCCTCAATGCCTGCATATACATACTTTTTCTTTGCAAACTCATGTGTTCCCGAACACATAACCTGTGCTCTGTAACGAACCTTCTTGCCGTCAACAACCGGTTTGCCCATAATAACGGATATTAATTCCGTAACATTGTCGCCGCACGCATTACAGGCATTCATTTTTGCATCACCCTTAACAATAGCATCAGCCAGTGCAGTGCATCCTGCATATCCGCATCCACCGCAATTTGCTCCGGGAAGGACCTCTGCTATCTTTTCTACTCTTTCGTCAACTTCAACTTTAAAAATATGACTTGCAAATGCGAGTACTAAACCAAGGACTATACTTATAGCTGCAAATACAATTGCTGCAATTAAAATACCATTCATACAAACTATCCCCCTTATATCGTCAGTGAAGCACCCTGGAATCCGGAGAAAGCCATAGCAACAAGCCCTGCCGTTACAAGAGCAATAGGTATACCTTTAAAGCACTTTGGAACATCTGCAAATTCAACTCTCGCTCTGACACCGGCAAAAACAACAATCGCCATTGTAAAACCAACAGCCGAGAAAAATCCATAAATAATTGATCTATCAAGTGAATAGCTGTTATCAATACAAAGAAGAGCACATCCAAGAATAGCGCAGTTTGTTGTTATAAGAGGCAGATAAATACCAAGAGCTGAATACAGTGCCTTTAGATATTTGCGTAGGAACATCTCAATAAGCTGAACAAGAGATGCAATTATAAGTATAAAAGCGATTGTTCTGAAATATTCAAGTTCATTTGGCTTAAGAATAAAATTATAAACAATCTAGGTGATTGCATTTGAAACTGTCATTACAAATGTAACAGCACAACCCATTCCAAGTGCATTGGAAGGTTTATCGGAAAGTCCGAAAAACGGACAACATCCAAGGAATTTTACAAAAATGAAGTTTTCGAGAAGAACGGCCGATAGGATTATTACTAAAATATCCATTATTATTTAGCCTCCTTCTTATGTTTTTTCTCGTTTATTTTATTTATTATTGCATTAGCACCTGCAATAACAAAGCCGAGAGTAATAAAAGCACCTGCGGGAAGAACAAATATAATCATAGGTTCATAAAGACCGCCAAATATATCCATTCCCATAAGCATTCCTGTGCCAAGAATTTCTCTTATAGCGCCAAGCAAAGTTAATGCAAGTGTAAAACCGAGTCCCATAAACACTCCATCAAGGACGGATACAACAGGTCCATTTTTAGAAGCAAATGCTTCGGCTCTTGCAAGAATTATGCAGTTTACAACGATAAGCGGAATAAACAAGCCCAGAGATGCATCAAGAGCAGGTAAATATGCCTTAATAAGTAATTCAACAGCTGTTACAAAGCCGGATATAATTACAATAAATGATGCAATTCTTGCCTGCTTTGGAATGAACTTTCTAAGAAGTGATATTAGCAAATTAGAAAGAATCAAAACACAAGTTGCCGATATTCCCATCCCAAAACCATTTTGTAATGATGTTGTAACAGCAAGTGTCGGACACATACCAAGAACTTGAACCAAAATAGGATTGTTTGTAAAAACGCCCTCAACAAGAGCATTTTTTATATTATATTTTTTATTATTCATATAAAAACCTCCTGTTGATTATTCAATGCCGGAAATAACTGATGTTGCGTCATTAATTCCTTTAAGTACAGCGGCAGAGCTTTTTGATGAGCCGGAAATTTTATCTACATCGTCTTTGCCAAAAGTAAGATTAGAACTCCTGCCTATAAACTGTTCGGTGAACCAGGGTTGCTTGGAGTTTTCAATTTTATCTCCGATACCGGGAGTTTCACTGTGTTTGATAATTCTCACAGCACTTATTGTTTTCTCATAGTCATAAGCTACAAGCATACTGATTTCTCCGCCAAAACCCTTAGGCTTACATATAACACTGTATCCAAGGATCTGGTTATCTGTTGTAGCAATAATTCTGTAAACATCGGTAACAGAAGTATTTTCAGCAGCAAAATTAACCGGTTCAATTTCACCTTCATAAAAAACATTGCGTATTTCATCGTTGATAAGCTTTTGTTGGTTTTCAGAAATCTTTTCTTTTGTTAAAAAGTTCACCCCTGAAACAACAACTGCAATAATTGTACAAATAACAAATAGGCGTATTGTTATGTTAAAAATTAATAATATATTAAGTTTATTATTTTGATTTGACAATCTTCGCACCTCCGAACACCCTGGGTCTTGTAAACATATCTATATACCAGACAAGAAGATTCATAATAAGAATGGCAAATGAAACACCTTCGGGGTAACCGCCAAAATATCTGATAAAGGCAGTTATGAGTCCGCATCCGACGCCGTAAATAATTCTTCCATTTGATGTAACAGGACTTGTCACATAATCTGTTGCCATAAATATAGCAGCAATTAACAACCCACCGGTTGCAAGCTCGCAGAGCATAAATTCAAGATTCTGAGCTCCACCGAGAGGAAAAATGAAACTAATTATTGCAACTGTTCCTATAAAAGAAATTGGAATATGCCATGTTATAACTTTTCTGAACAAAAGATATAAACCGCCGATTATTATAAGCAATTCGGAAATCTCACCAATACATCCTGAATGATTACCGAGAAAAAGATCTATTAATGATCCTTTTTCTGAAATATTTTGTGTTAAAGGTGTTGCACCGGCTACTGCTACAACATCAGATTCATAGTTTGAAATTAGTCCGTAGCTCTTTCCGAAACTTGTAAAATTAGATAAATACTTAGGAAAAGCAGTGAAAAGAAATACTCTCGCTGCAAGTGCGGGATTAACTACATTTTTTCCTATACCACCATAAAGCTGTTTTACAACAACAATAGCAAATATACCACCAACTGCACAAACCCAAAGCGGAACAGTAACAGGAAGTGTTAAAGCTAAAAGAATACCTGTAACCACCGCAGATAAATCACCTATTGTATTGGTCTTATGTAAAAGCTTTCTGTATATGTATTCAGAAAGAACACAGGAAATCACAGAAACAGCAACAACATACAACGTTCTTATACCAAA
>JAFWWX010000451.1 GCA_017517985.1 Clostridia bacterium
TAGGGCTTCTCTGATTTTAGGCAGATTCCCTTTTTCAAAGACAACGTCTACAACTGATCCTGATACTTGTACAATTTCTCCATTCATTCGCTTTTTACACCTCCTCTGACACTTTTCATTTTAGCTTTCTTTCTCATACTTTTTGCACCTGATGAAACTTCGGTGATTTCCTGTGTTATAGCACCTTGACGAATATGGTTATACTGAACAGAAAGTTCGTCAAGTAATTCCTGTGCATTTCTGTTAGCCGAATCCATAGCGTTCATACGCGCATTCTGTTCACTGCAAAAGCTGTCAATCAGCGCACTGTATATAAATCCCGTTACATAGCTTGGAACTATGTTATCTAAAACCTTTTCAATGGACGGCTGAAACTCAAAAGGAATTATAATTTCTTTTTCGTGAATATCAGAAGTAATAAACTGTGCACGGTGGAAGGGCAATAATCTCGCAGAGCAAGCCTGTGAGTTTATCACTCCCTGCATATCGGTATAAATAACAAAAATCTTTGAAAGCTTTTGTCTGTTAAATAAATCAAGTAAAATTGCCGAAATCTCTCTTGCTCTGTGAATTGTAGGATTCTGCGCCGTATAAAGAAAGCTTTGCTCTATTGGAATATTACGTGATGTGAAATAATGTCTTCCAAATTCTCCTACGACAAAAAGCTTGGGATTTTCATGTTCCTGCATAAGCCTCAGAGCCTCTTTTATAACATTCTGATTGTATGCTCCGGCGAGACCCTTATCCGCCGTAATAACAAGATATCCATAAGATCCGTGAAGCTCATGCTCACCGGTTACAGGATAGAAATATTTATTTTCAATCTCTTCAGAGGTTCTGAAAATTCGTTTTATCTCTCCCTGAATACAATTAAAAAACGGTCTGGTTTTATCGAGCTCGCTTTTTGCTTTACGAAGCTTTGTCGAAGCGATCAGATACATAGCATTGGTGATTTTCTGCGTATCCCTTACACTTTTAATTCGATTTTTTATTTCCTTTGTGGTTGCCATTCTATCACCGTCCCTGCAAAAATTCTTTTGCTATGCGAATGATTTCTTCTCTGCACTCATCTTCGAGCACTCCGCTTCCATTGATGTTTTCGGCAATTTCAAAATGCTTTTCCTCAAAATATTTGAGCATATTCTGAACAGTTACCGTAACCCTACCCGGTGCAATATTCTGCAAAAGATGATTTAAGACAACAACTAAAATAATAACCTGCTCGTGATGCTTATACGGTTTATACTGTTCCTGTTTCAGCACTTGCATAAGTCCCTGACCGTAAGTAAGCTGTGCTTTGGACGCATCATCAAGGTCACTTGCAAACTGTGTGAACACTTCCATTTCACGGTACTGTGCCAAATCAAGACGGATAGCGCCTGCTGCTTTTTTCATTGCTTGTGTCTGTGCATCGCCCCCCACACGGGAAACAGAAAGACCTACATTTACTGCCGGACGCTGACCTGCAAAAAACAAATCGCTTTCCAAAAAAATCTGACCGTCTGTAATGGAAATAATATTTGTCGGAATATATGCCGATACATCGCCTGATTGTGTTTCAACAATAGGAAGCGCCGTCATACTTCCGCCGCCTTTTTCATCGCTTAAGTGTGCACTACGCTCTAGGAGTCTTGAATGCAGATAGAACACATCACCGGGATATGCTTCTCGTCCCGGAGCACGCTCTAAAAGAAGACTCAAGGAACGATAAGCAATAGCATGCTTTGATAAATCATCATACACAATCAAAACATCTTTCCCATTATCCATAAAATACTCTCCCAATGCACATCCGGCATAAGGTGCTATGTACTGCAGCGGTGCCGAGTCACTTGCAGAGGCATTGACAATAATCGTGTATTCCATTGCACCTCTCGATTTAAGATTTTGCACAAGCTGAGCAACAGAGCTTGCTTTTTGACCAATTGCGACATATATACAAATAACATCCTTGCCTTTTTGATTCAGAATGGTATCTATTGCAATCGCAGTTTTACCTGTCTGACGGTCGCCTATGATAAGCTCACGCTGACCTCTGCCGATTGGAAACATTGAATCTATTGCAAGAATACCGGTTTCCATTGGTGCACAAACAGGCTGTCTGTCAATGATACCGGGTGCCGGATTTTCAACCGCACGATAGTCAACTGAATGAATTTCGCCTTGTCCGTCAATTGGAACACCGAGAGCATTTACTACTCTTCCTATAAATTCATCACCAACGGGAACACCTGCAGTTTTGCCGGTTCTTTTTACCGTGCTTCCTTCACTGATTTCTTCATCGCTTCCGAAAAGAATACAGCCTATTTCGCCATCCCTTAAGTCCTGTACCATACCTCTTACACCTGATGTAAAAAGCAAAATTTCACCATAGGTTGCGTTTTTAAGACCGCTGACGGTGGCAATTCCGTCACCGACAGTCAAAACTTCGCCAATTTCTTCAGCAATAGCTTCAGGTGTCCAGTTTTCAACTGTTTCACGGATTAAAGGAATAATGTCATTACTTTTATTTTTAAGCTTAGATAAGGCTTCTTTGAATTGAGCAAGGCGTCCGTCGATACTCCAGTCGAAAACTTCAGAACCAATCTCCAGCTTAAAGCCGCCTTCGGGTATATCTGTTTTCTTCCAGACCAGAGAAATGTCCTCGTTGTATCTTTGCTTTAAGAAATCAATAAATTTCTTCTCCTGCTCGTCGCTTGGCGGTGTATTGGAATACAAAACGGCAGTTTGGGTATAAATTTTATCAGTCATCCGCCTCGCTCCTTTGTACCGAATTCAAAAAGTTATTGTAAGCATCCGAAGTGCTTGCGCCTGCAACAATTTTTTCAGTAGCATCCGCTACCATATCGGCTATTTCATTCTGAGCACTTTCAAGAAGTTTTTTGCGTTCTCCTTCAGCCTTTTTATATGCATCAGAAACGATTTTATCTGCTTCCTGCTTTGCTAAAAGCATACTCTGAGCGGTTTTCTCAGACAATGACTTGTTTGCAGCCTGCCTTTTTTCTTCAATTTCGCTATCGGCAGAATGTAATTTTTCTGCATACTTCTTTTTAAGTTCCTCTGCCTGCTTTAAATTCTTCTTTGCTTCATCGTCAATGTTTTTGTAATATTCGCATCTTTTATCCATAAATTTCTTTACGGGGTCATATAGAAGGAAATATAGTATTGCAAACAAAATTACAAAATTTAACAAATGCAGAAGAATTTGCTGCCAGTCAATATTAAGCGGCACATTCATTGATTTTCCTCCTTCCTTACAATACGAATATAATCAGTATTGCAATAACAAGTGCGTAGATAATAGCTGTTTCAACGAAAACAAGACCAAGCATCAATGTTGTACGGATTTTGTTTTCAGCCTCAGGCTGACGGGAAATCGCTTCTGCAGATTTTGCAATAGCCCAGCCCATACCGATTGCACCGGCCGCTGCCGCAAGTCCAACTGCAATCGCTGCCGCAAGTGCTTTGTCACCAAGCGCATTGTCGGCTGCTGCAACCGTTTCGGCTTCACCTGCAGCGAAAGCAGGGATTGTCAATGTAAATATCATCGCAAGCAGCATCACTGCCGTAAAGATTCTTTTAATGTTCTTTTTCATATCTTAAACCTCCAAATTTTAATTATTTCTTAACGCGAGCCGGCTCTGATACCTCGCCGTAAAAAAGAGATGTGAGCATTGTAAGTACATACGCCTGAATAACGGCGTGAAGCAATGTAAACAATACTCCGACAAGTACCGGAAGACCATAGCTTAAATGAATATAGTGATAAACAAGCTCTGTTACAAGGGCACCGCTTAAAAGTGCACCAAAAAGACGAAAGCTCATTGATATGGGAAGAGAAAATTCTTTTAAGGTTTTTCCCACTCCTTTTAATTTATTTTCTGCTATACCGCCCGATAGGATAACAAGATATGAAAGGCATCCTATCATTATTGCCCCGTTGATATCTGCAAGCGGAGCAGGCAGTGCCATTGATGTTCCGTGTGTTGTAACCACTTGAATACCAAATAGTTCAAGTATTGTTCCTACAAATATGTACACGCCTGCGGTGAAAACATATGCACCTAAAAATTTATTACGGTGCGGACTGTTGGATTTTGCAAGATTCTCAAAAAATCCAACCAGTGTCTCAAGAATAAGCTGAAGCTTTCCCGGAACCATTTTAAATTTTGGAATCACAAATATTCTAATGATTAGTGCAATCACAAAAAGTATTCCCGTAACAGTAACAGCTGAGATGAGTCCGGGATTTACATTCTTTAAGCCAAAAAGACTTATCTTATTCGTCTCATGAAGAACGGCATCCCGCATTAATTCTCTTATAGATTCATGGCTGCCGGGGGATTTTACAATTATGGTACCAATCATTAATATAAGTGCAAGAATAGCAAAAGCAACTATTCCTGTTGTCCTTTTCTTTTTATCCATAATAAACAGCCTATACCTCCAATCGTTAAAGCAGCCGCAATACAGGCAGAAACTCCTATTCCGGTTGTTATTATTTTCTTATACATTTATAAGCCCTCCTATCTTTTGCAAAAACGTCACTACAAACCTTAACAAGCAATGACTTGCAGAAAAAAAGCAAAGGCGTCCTGACTAATATCAGAACGCCTTTGCTCTTATTTAATATTATAACTCATTCCCACGATATTGTCAAGATTTTCAGCATTTTTTTCCTTTAAGATATTCGTTAATTGCATTGGCTGCTGTTTTACCTGCCCCCATTGCAGATATAACCGTTGCTGCACCTGTTACTGCATCGCCACCTGCATAAACTGCATTACGAGATGTTAAACCATCTTCGTTGACGATTATACCGCCTCTTGAATTTACCTCAAGCCCTTCAGTTGTAACTTTGATCAATGGATTTGGTGATGTTCCAATTGACATGATAACAGTATCCACATCAATCTCAAATTCACTTCCGGGAATTGGAGCAGGGCGTCTTCTGCCTTTTGCATCAAGTTCTCCAAGCTCCATTCTAATACAACGCATTCCTTTTACAAAGCCGTTTTTAGGATCTTTAGTATCATCAGGGTTATTATATCCAAGAATTTCAGTAGGGTTGCAAAGCAGACGGAATTCAATTCCTTCTTCTTCAGCATGTTCCACTTCCTCTCGTCTCGCCGGAAGTTCATCCATCGATCGGCGGTAAATAACATATACTTTTTCAGCGCCAAGTCTAAGAGCTGTTCTTGCAGCATCCATAGCAACATTACCGCCGCCAACAACTGCAACATTGCCGCCTTTCATAATAGGTGTTTCAGGATTTTCAAGATAAGATTTCATCAAGTTGCTTCTCGTCAAAAACTCGTTAGCAGAATACACGCCGTTAAGAGACTCTCCGGGAATACCCATAAAATTAGGAAGTCCTGCGCCTGACCCAATAAACACTGCCTCAAAGCCCATATCAAACAATTCATCTACTGTCAAAGTTTTTCCTATAACGACATTGGTTTCAATCTTAACGCCAAGCTTATTCAAAGCATCTACTTCTTTTGCAACAATTGCTTTTGGCAAACGGAACTCGGGAATTCCATAAACCAAAACACCGCCTGCTGTATGAAGTGCTTCATAAACAGTTACATCATAGCCTTTTTTAGCGAGATCACCTGCGCAAGTTAAACCCGAGGGTCCCGATCCGACTATAGCTACTTTATGACCATTTGAATCAGGCTTTTCGGGAGCATCCTTAGCGAACGTATTATGCCAGTCTGCAACAAATCTTTCAAGCCTTCCTATACCTACCGATTCTCCTTTAATACCTCTTACGCATTTTGATTCGCACTGTGTTTCCTGAGGGCATACTCTGCCGCAAACCGCCGGCAACGAAGAAGACTTTGTAATAATCTGATATGCTCCCTCAAAATCACCTTCCTTGATAGCGGAGATAAATTCCGGAATATGAATTTTTACTGGACAACCGTCAACGCAAGGCATATTTTTACAATTTAAACAACGCATTGCTTCGTTTATTGCCGTTTCTTCTGAATATCCTAAAGCAACCTCATCGAAATTATGTGCACGAATTCTTGGATCCTGTGTAGGCATCTGATTGCGAGTGATTGACATATTTGCTTTAGCCATATCATTCTACCTCCTTTTTAAACAGACTACACGTTGCTTCATGTGCGTGTTTTTCAAATGTTGAATACATTTTTCCTCGGGAGATTGCCTCATCAAAGTCAACTTCATATCCATTAAAATCAGGACCATCAACACACGCAAACTTTGTTACTTTTTCTCCGTTCACATTCAGGCTTAATCTGCAACCACCGCACATTCCTGTTCCGTCAATCATAATAGGATTCATAGAAACGGTTACAGGTGTTGCAAAAGGTTTTGCGGTCAATACAACGTATTTCATCATAACAAGAGGTCCTATTGCAATTATAATATCAAATTTTTCGCCATTTTCAAGCATTTCTTTTAAAGGAGCTGTTACATTTCCCTTTTCACCGTAAGAGCCGTCATCTGTCATGATTTTTAATGTGTCAGAACAATTTTTAAATTCATCTTCAAGGATTAAAAGTTCCTTACTTCTAAAACCTATAATGCTTGTTACTTGAGCTCCCATTTCGTGAAGCTTCTCAGCTATCGGCATAGCTATTGCGCATCCAACACCACCGCCGACTATACAAGCCCTTTTTATACCGTCAATATGTGTTGGTACACCTAAAGGACCTACAAAATCCGAAATATACTCCCCTTCTTGTTTGTGGCTGAGTTTTTCAGTTGTTCCACCGACAATTTGAACAATAATTTTTACCGTTCCTTTTTCTTTATTAACCCCGGCAACTGTAAGGGGAATTCTTTCTCCATCTTCATCAACTCTTAAAATAATAAACTGTCCGGGTTTTGCCTTACGAGCTACTAAAGGCGCCTCTATCTGAAGCTGAACAACCGCTTCATTTAAAATCTTCTTTTCAATAATTTTATACATACTATCTCTCCGTTCAAAAAAATGACGGCTACCGGAACTCGGCAACCGTCATTTATGATATTACACGGTGTATCCGTTATTAAAAATCAACTTCTGTGTCATAATAACAGCATTTGAGAAGTTTTTCCATTTCTTCAACAGAAATCTTACGAGGATTAGAACCTGTACAAGCATCAGCAACTGCATTCTTTGCAATTTCAGGAAGTCTTTCAAGGAATATTTTTTCAGGAACAAATCCGTTTTCGCAAGGATAGCTGTCTGCTCCGTAGTTTTTGATGCACTGTGGAATATTAAGAGCATCGTTCATTCCACGAAGATATGCAATAAGGTTTGCAACTTTTTCATCATCGTCTGCACCGCCGAGTCCCATATAGTCTGCAATCACACCATAACGCTTTTTAGCTGTTTCATCTTTTGCATTAAATGCAATAACTTTAGGAAGATACATAGCATTAGCAGCACCATGAATTATGTGAGCACCTAAATCTTCAAAAACTGCACCTGTTTTGTGAGCCATTGAATGAACGATACCAAGAAGAGCATTAGAGAACGCCATGCCTGCAAGACACTGAGCATTATGCATAGAAGCACGCTTTGTCATATCGCCGTTATAAGAACCAACGAGAGCAGACTGAATCATTTTAATTGCAAATATTGCAAGGGGATCAGTAAATTCGCAGTTTGCAGTTGAAACATAAGCTTCAATAGCATGTGTCATAGCATCCATACCTGTGTGAGCTGTAAGCTTCTGAGGCATCGTTTCAGCAAGTTCAGGATCTACAATAGCAACATCAGGGGTAATTTCAAAATCTGCAAGGGGATATTTGATACCTTTTTCATAGTCTGTGATAACAGAGAAAGCTGTAACTTCTGTTGCTGTACCTGATGTTGAAGGAATAGCACAGAAATGAGCCTTTTTACGAAGTTCAGGGATACCGAATACTACACACATTTCCTCAAATGTGATTTCCGGATATTCGTACTTAATCCACATAGCTTTTGCGGCATCAATCGGAGAACCACCGCCGATGGCAACAATCCAGTCCGGTTGGAATTTTGTCATAGCTTCTGCACCGCGCATAACGGTATCAACAGAAGGATCCGGCTCAATACCTTCAAAAACTTCAACTTCCATCCCTGCTTCTTTAAGGTATGTAGTTACCTTATCAAGAAAACCGAAGCGTTTCATAGAACCGCCGCCTACGCAAACCATTGCGCGTGTACCTTTGAGTGTTTTGAGTGCCTCAAGTGCACCTTTGCCGTGATATAAGTCACGAGGTAATGTAAAACGTGCCATTACAATTTCTCCTTTATTATATGTATTTTTAAATTTATTAAATTTAGTTCTTTATATATTTAATTATACAACATAAAACTATATTTGGGAATAATTAAAAACGTAACCCAATCTTATCATTTTTGATAACTTCATTCATATATACGTTTAAGACATACTATTTTAACACAGCAACGGCATGTGAAATTGTTTTTTCAAGAGCTTCTCTGCCGTATTTATCAACTTCTGATTTGTTTTTTTCACCGTGAGTCAGGCATCCAGCACCGCCGATACACCCGCCGACACACGCCATACCTTCGATAAAGTTTGCATCAAGCACACCTTTGCTCAATTTAAGAAGTGCCATCTTGCAAGCTTCTATTCCATCACAAGGAATTGCATTCAAATCAAAATCTATTTTCTGTTCCTTTAACCCCTGTGCTACAGCATCAGAAAGGCCACCGGAGCGTGCAAAAATTCTGCCAAAGTACGAAGCATTATCAAGCACATCTTCATCAAGCGCTGTTATATCAATATCCTTGCTGTCATAGAGAGCCTGAAGCTCTTCAAAAGTCATAACAGCATCTACATAAGGCTTTACATCTTCAAGCTGTGCTTCAGCCTTTTTAGCTGTGCAAGGTCCAATAAACACAATCCTTGAGTTTGCATCTGTTTCCTTGATATACTTTGCAAGCGTTGCCATCGGTGAAAGATTGTGGGAAATATATTTAACCAAATCAGGAAACGCTGATTTCACATAGGAAACAAAAGCCGGACAGCATGAGCTCGTCAAAAGTCCTTTTTCTGCAAGTTCCTTTGATTCAGATTGTGCAACCATATCTGCACCAAGTGCCGCTT
>JAFWWX010000452.1 GCA_017517985.1 Clostridia bacterium
ACTGAGTAAGACACAGAACAATAATTCCCATGAGGATACCGGTTGTATCAATGCTGACTTCTGCTGTTTCAACGCCTGTTACCAAACGGACAAAGATACTCATAATAAGTCCGATTACAGGAACTGCAATAGAAAAATAACCGATTTCACGCATCATGCGAATGTTATCCTTTTGAAATGGAGTAGCATTTTCCGACTTTTTGAAAATAAGATATAAATTGCGAAATACCATTGCCACCACTGCAAGGATAATAAACGCTCCGATGCCAAATATCATGAAAGATGTCATATCGACATTTCCGTTTATAACCGGAGCATTTACTTCAAAACCATATACTTCAAGATTTGCACCACAGCACTCCTTTGCATCAAAGCCAACAAAATAATTTACTTTGTTTGGAGCCGTAACCGAGCAAATTGTTGCGGCCGCCATAAGTGCTGCTCCGACCCAGTGGAATACCTCTAAAATTTTTGCAATAATTTTTCCAAGCGTGTTTATAGCTTTCATCTCATATACCTCCAAAAGCTTTGATAATGAGAGTATATCAGAAAATTTAATGTTTGTCAAGTGTTTTTTAATGTTTTTCGTTAAACAATATATCTTTGTCATTAAATCAATGCTTGATGTTTGCTTAATTGTGATCCGGGAAGTCGCATTTGTAAAGCGAAATGCGGCTTTTGTAATTGAAGCGCAAGCTTGTATTTGACGGTTAAAAATAAGCGGAACCGGGATTTCAAAAAAAAGATTTCCCGATTCCGCTTTTCAATATAATTATACCACATTATATAAAAATGTCACTACTTATCTGAAAATGAGAGTTATTTTTTATCAGATCCTCAAGAGTTATGCCATCAAAATAGCCATTTACCATTTTGTGAAACTCTGTCCACATAGGAAGTGTGGGACAGGTGTCTTTTCTGTTGCACGGCTTTGCATCACATTCAAGACAGGTAACAGGTGCAAGATTGCCTTCTGTCAGCCTTAAAATATCTCCAATCCTGTACTCTGACAATGGTTTTGACAAACGATAACCACCGCCTTTTCCATGCACACCCTCTATAAGCTTGTTTTTAGATAAGGTAGGCATAATTGCCTGAATATATTTCAGCGATAATCCCTGACGCTCAGCAACGGCTTTCATTGCAATATAGCCATCGTTTTGGTGCTCTGCAAGATCAAGCAAAACTCTAATAGCATATCTGCCTCTTGTTGATATCAGCATGGATTTTCTCCTCCCAGTTACTAAAATGATATATAATCAATTATACACCATATCGGTAGGTTAATCAACTGTTATTCTGAAAAAAGTGGTGTTGAAAGATATCTGTCACCCATATCAGGAAGTAAAACAACTATTGTTTTCCCCTCATTCTCACTCCGCCTCGCAAGCTCAAGGGCAGCATACACTGCGGCACCTGATGATATACCCACAAGCACACCTTCATTTTTACATATCAATCTGCTGGTTTCAAAAGCATCTTCGTTGGATACCGCTATGATTTCATCATAAATCTTTGTATCAAGAACATCGGGAACAAATCCTGCACCGATACCCTGAATTTTGTGTGCTCCGGGGACACCTGTTGACAAAACCGCCGAAGATTCAGGCTCAACTGCAACAACCCTTATCTTTGGATTTTTTGATTTTAAATACTTTCCGACACCTGTTATTGTACCGCCTGTACCGACACCTGCAACAAATATATCCACATTTCCGTCCGTGTCTTCATATATTTCAGGACCTGTTGTGAGATAGTGTGCTTTAGGATTTGCAGGATTTATAAATTGTCCGGGGATAAAGCTATTTGGAATTTCCTTTGCTAATTCCTCGGCTTTTGCTATTGCTCCTTTCATACCTTTTGCACCATCGGTAAGTACAAGTTCCGCGCCATATGCCTTTATAAGTTGTCTGCGTTCAACAGACATCGTTTCAGGCATTACAATAATAATACGATATCCTCTTGCTGCCGCAACAGCTGTAAGACCGATTCCCGTATTTCCGGATGTTGGTTCTATAATAACAGAACCCCTCTTCAATTTTCCACTTTGTTCAGCATCATCAATCATGGCTTTTGCGATACGGTCTTTCACTGAACCTGCAGGATTAAAATATTCAAGCTTTGCAAGAATTTTTGCTTTCAAATCATATTTTTTCTCAAGATGTGTAAGTTCTAATATTGGTGTTTTGCCGATAAGTTCATCGCTTGATGTATATATTTTGCTCATAATTTAACCCTCCTTAATTACTTTGAATCCATTTTGCAAATCAGCAATAATATCGTCAATGTGTTCTGTACCGATAGAAAGGCGGATTGTATTAGGTTTGATACCCTGATCAGCAAGTTCTTCTTCGGTAAGCTGACTGTGGGTTGTAGTTGCAGGATGAATAACCAAACTCTTCGCATCTGCAACATTGGCAAGAAGCGAAAAGATTTTTAAGTTATCAATAAACTTGTGTGCTTCCTCCTGACCGCCTTTAATTTCAAATGTAAATATAGAACCTCCGCCGTTTGGAAAATACTTCTGATATAATGTATTGTCGGGATGTTCGGGAAGTGATGGATGGTTAACCTTTTCGACCTGCGGATGATTTTTGAGAAATTCCACAACCTTTTTGGTGTTTTCTGCGTGACGTTCTAAACGGAGCGAAAGCGTTTCAACACCCTGCAAAAGAAGGAATGCCGCAAAAGGCGAAATTGTCGCACCTGTATCACGAAGAAGTATTGCTCTTACATATGTAACAAATGCAGCTGGACCTACAGCTTTTGTAAACGATACACCATGATAGCTTGGGTTAGGGCTACTTATTGCCGGATAATTACCGGATGCTTCCCAATCAAATTTTCCCGAATCTACAATTACTCCACCAAGAGTTGTACCGTGACCGCCGATAAACTTTGTTGCGGAATGTACCACGATATCTGCACCGTGTTCAATAGGGCGGATAAGATACGGAGTACCAAAGGTGTTGTCAACAACCAGGGGTAAGCCGTGCTTATGAGCAAGTTCAGCCAGAGCATCAATATCAGGAATATCGCTATTTGGATTACCAAGCGTTTCGATATATATTGCTCTTGTGTTATCCTGAATTGCCGTTTTAACCTCGTTAAGGTCGTGAATATTTACAAATGTTGAGGTAATGCCGAAGTTTGGTAACGTATGAGCAAGCAGATTATAGCTTCCGCCATAAATGGTTTTCTGTGCTACAATATGACCGCCATTCTGAGCAAGTGACTGCAGAGTGTATGTAATCGCTGCCGCACCTGACGCTAATGCAAGTGCCGCAACACCGCCCTCGAGTGATGCAATACGCTTTTCAAAAACATCCTGTGTGGAGTTGGTAAGTCTGCCGTATATGTTTCCTGCGTCCGCAAGTCCAAAGCGAGCAGCTGCATGTGCTGAGTTTTTAAATACATAAGAGGTGGTTGCGTAAATCGGTACTGCTCTTGCATCTGTTGCCGGATCAGGATTTTCCTGACCTACATGGAGTTGTTTTGTTTCAAATTTATATTCTGACATAATGATTCTTCCTTCCATATTCAAAAATTTAATTGCAATTTTTCTTTTGATTATGAAATCACATTCGTCCGAATCTGTAATTGCTTCTTACAAGCTTTTCAAATATAAAGCTCATTTTTACACCTTCTTAACAAAAAATAAAACCGGTTGACTCCGATAAAGTCTCCCGGTTAAAAGCAACGTTATTGCACAAATTTATTTATGCGATACAAAGTTTTTTCTTTGAAATGGAGAACATATCGGATATAAGCGCACACAAACACATGCACATCTGGCAAATCCACATGCACATCCACATCATAATTATAGTGGTATAAGGTTTAATCATAACATTGTTATCCTTTCTTGAAATATTTACCTATCGCTTAGGTTGGTAATAGTATAACACTATTTACCTACTTTGTCAATAGGTAAATAATTTTTTTAGTGTTATGTAAAATATTAAAAACCTCAGAGGATAAGAGCAGTATATAAAAAGGCTGAACGATATTGCATTCAGCCTTTTTATAGTAATACAGAATTGGTTATCTTATAAGGTTTTGGGCTGTCCTAAATATTCGAAGGATGGTACACATTTTCCCTGCTTGTTAAACTAACGGATATTTTTTATCTTGTATAACTATAATCATTTACACAGAACAATAACCTAACCAAATTATTAAGCGGTCTTTTGTTTTTTAGCGGATGTACAAACCCAATATCATATACAAACGAAACCACATCTTGCGTTTGCTTTGGATTCCACACCTTTTTCTGCGAAATGTCACAGAACTCACATTTTTCTGAATCTGCTATGTATTTTAAATGTTTATTTAACTTTTCGATATTAGAATCAGTGTTAAAATTCTTAAAAGATACAATGGCGATTCTGCACTTTTTGTTATCCTTTCGAATTCGAGAAATTAACCTTCGGTAATTGCTGGAAAATTCCTCCGTTGATTTTAAAAGCATCTCAATATCTGCATCGCCAATGTGCAAAAGTATAGTTTCGGGATTGAGGTCTGCAATATTTAAGGCGTAAATATCAGTTGCGTTTGAAATTGAAATATTTTCGGCACTTCTATTATAATAATTTTCTTTTAGTGAAAATGCCTGTTTTAATTCACAAAGAGGAATATTCAAATCTTCTTCTCCTCCGAAAATAACTGTTCCGCCTTGTTTAGCGAGTTCGTTTAATAATTTATAATCTTTCATCAGTTTCTCCTCCTCTACCTTGAATTTTTATCTAAAGCGACATTTCTGAAATATACCACAATGTTCAAAAGGACGATAGCAAGGTTGATAAGATAAACCACAAACACATAATTCATTTGCCCCGACACAACCTTTGAACTTATCCCTGCTATGTATCCTGTAAAGATTAAGAGGATAAACGGCAGGCTTGTTGTCTTTGCCGTCCGTGCTTTATATGCCTTAATAACATTTATTGGCCACGATAGGCCAAAGCATACTAACATAATTGTTTCAAAAATAGAACTCATAACACAAAACTCCTTTGTTTTTTATTTCGTATTAAAGCCTATCACAACAAAGAAATGTTGACAATTTTATGTAAAATATAAACATGATTTGTTATTTCAGAAAATTTATTTTACTTTCAAAAATGATAAAATAAGTTAATAAATTGAAATATTGGGCGTTATATGCTATAATTTAAGAAAGAAAAATCAAAAGGAAGACCTTTGCTATGAAGATAAAAAAGAGTTTAAAAAATCAGTATAAGACGATTTCTATAAAAAACATACACAGAAGAATATTTATCACACAACTTGTACTTATTGTAACTCTTGCTTTGTTTTTGGGTGTTTCGGGAACTTTAATAAACATCCATTTTGAGGTGGAAAAAAGAGACCAAAACTTACAGAATATTGCCGAAGCAGTTGCTAGTTCTCCACTCATTGACGATAAAATTGCAAATCCTGATGATAAAAAAACAACTGAGCTTTTGAATGAATATCTTGACTCTCTTAAAATATCACTTGACAATATAGATGTTATTTCTTTCGTAAGTCGCGAGAATATCCGTTTGTATCATTCTAATCACGAATTAATCGGCACTGAATATGACGGAGCTATTCCTGAATTTGAAAAGGTTTCAAAGGAATATTACACATCAAATGAAACCGGACCGTCAGGTTCACAACGCCGTGCATATGCAGCAGTTTATGACAAAAACGGTAATTATACCGGATTCGTTATGACTATTTTGCTCTTAGAAAATATTAAAGCGGAAACCTTGCAGATACTTTTTATCTTCGCGCTCATTACTATTGCCGCAATTTTAATAGAACTGATTATTTCTGCAGAACTTTCAAGCTCTATTAAAAAGAGTTTGCACGGATATGAACCAAATGTTTTCTCGGCAATGTTTCAAGTTCGTGATAATATTTTGGAATCATTAAATGAGGGGGTACTTGCCGTAGATAAAAACGGAGTTGTTCAGTTTGCAAATCGCTCTGCAGCAAAAATATTTGGCAAGAAAAAAGCAAAAGAGCTTATAAACACACCATTTACCGATTGCTGTAATGACGGTTTCATAAAAAATGTCATCAGCACAGGCGAAAAAGAGTTTAATATTCAGGAGCAAAGCATTGATAACAGCAATGTTTTGATTGACTGCATACCTATCAAGGAAAAAGATGATATTATCGGGGCAGTTGCAATTCTTCATAACCGTGAAGAATACACAAAGCTGATGGAAGATCTTGCAGGAACAAGGTATCTTGTGGATTCAATGAGAGCAAATAATCACGATTTCACAAACAAGCTTCATGTTATAATGGGACTGATACAAATGGAAATGTATGACGATGCAGTATCTTATATTGAAAATATTTCTATTGTGCAGAGAGAAACCATCAGTAAAATAATGTCAGTCGTTGACGAGCCAAGTATAGCAGCACTTTTAATAGGCAAAAGTGCAAGAGCTTCAGAACTGAATATAAAGTTTATTTTAAACGATGAAAGCCATTATTCTAAAACAGATTTACTTCTTCCATCTGAACTTATGGTAACTGTTATAGGGAATCTTATAGACAACGCATTTGAAGCTATTAATATAAAGGATATTCAAAGGCAGAAAGAGCTTCGCTTCGGTATATATTCCCGTGAAAATGCACTTCTGATAACTGTTGAGGATACAGGAATCGGAATAAGTAAAGATAATCTTGAACATATCTACGATAACGGCTTTTCCACAAAAGGTGAAGGCCGAGGAACTGGATTGTATCAGGTAAAGGAAATGGTCGAAGCTATAGGCGGTAAAATAACGGTTGAATCACAGGAAAATGTGGGTACATCATTTACCGTCATTTTTCAAAATAAATCTTAGGAGGTGCATTATGTATAAAGTTTTAATAGTTGAAGATGATCCAATGGTTGCAATGATAAACGAACAGTTTGTAAGCCGTCATAAAGATTTTACTGTTTCAAATAAATGTAGCGATGGAAAAAGTGCTTTGGAATACCTTGAGGATAATGATGTCGATTTGATTATTCTCGATGTATATATGCCATACATGAATGGTTTTGAAACACTTAGACAGATAAGAAAAAAACAAATTCCTGTTGATGTTATAATGGTAACGGCAGCTAATGAAAGAGAGCAATTAAAAGAGGGATTGCATCTTGGTGTAGTTGATTATTTGATAAAGCCATTTACTTTTGAACGCTTTAAGATGGCGCTTGATAAATTTATTACACAGGCAGAGGCTTTGAAAGATTTAGAACGGGTGAATCAAAAAAACATTGATTTTTTGATAGATAAATCAAGAAAAACAACAAACGAGCTTTATCCGAAAGGCATACAGGAAAAGACTTTGCAAACTATTATTGAACATTTAAAAGAAAACAAAAGCAAATGGCTCACAGGTGATGAAATTGCAGAAAAAGTCGGACTTACGGGCGTTACTGTAAGAAGATATATGGCACATCTTGTGGAAGCGGGAATGGTTATTGCGGATATGAACTATGAAACCGGAGGCAGACCGCGTATGCTCTACAAGTTGTTAAATTAAAACTAAAAGATAAATAAAGACGGAAAATTTTTTTGGATTTTCCGTCTTTATGATTGGAGATTATCCTCTGAGGCTTTGTTTTCATTATAATATCAAAAAAACTCACTCGCTTCATGCAACAAGAAAGCGACTGAGTTCTTCTTTTAGTTTATCATCATTTGTATATGCATTGATTTTTATGGGTTTGCTTAAATCCAGACTGAAAAGGCCCATAATTGATTTTGCATCTACTTTATATCT
>JAFWWX010000453.1 GCA_017517985.1 Clostridia bacterium
TGCAACATGGATACCTCTTCCGATCTCTTTGCAAGTTGTTGTTGAAGCCTATGAAATGACAACGCAACTTCCTGAAAACACAGAAACATATACTTTTGATATTCGTGTTGGCACAAAGGGTAACCTTCCTAACGGAGAGAATTTTGAAATCACTGAATGTGATCTCCAAACCGGACGACTTACAATTCAGTTGAGTGGTACTGGATTATACAGTACTTCACAGGTTGAACCTACAATTTTAAAAGAGATTGTTGTAGAACAGGGTTCGGACGGAATAACACTTTCCGATAATGGTAATAAACAGTTTTTTACTTTCATGTTTATTGAAACAAATCAAAATCACGATGAATCAGCTTCTCAATAAACAATGAGAAAGGATTAAAGTTTATGAAAAGAAAAACAAAAAATATTATTGTTGTTTTTACTATTTTAATTATCGTAATAAGTGTAGTGCTAACTTTAATTTCATTAAGCAACAGAAATTTTTGTAATAAAATTGATAATTATGATACTAAAGTTTTTGTTCCTGATGGTCTTGCCGATAAATATAAAGATTTAATACCATTATCTTTAGAATCCTGGGAAATTTATGAATACAAACTTGATAATGAAGAGATTAAAGCAATTGAAAAAGAATTGGATAATGGATATTGGACAGAATTGGAAAAAGAAGATAGTGAATATTTTCTTCGTGATTACTTTTATCCACCTATATTAGATAAGGAATGGCAAAAAGATTTTCAGCTTTCTGATGAAGTATATGTCTCCTCTTATGCCGGATATCAAAAACCTTATCATTATAGCGAAACATCAGTATTTGATAATTTGTGTGTATTTGTGTATGATAAAGAATCCTCAACGTATTATGGAATCTATGTTTACTTAGGCCGTTAATTTAATACACTATTTTATAATACATTCATAAAGTTCCCCGTTGTAGCAACACACTTGCCACAACGGGGATTTTTATATCCACAGTATAAACTTATCTCTGTTTATCATAAAGTTCTCCGAATTTATAAAAGTTCTCTCAGTTTATCAAGAAAAGCTTCTTCGCCAAAAGTGTTCAGTTTAAAGAATATTGCCTGACTTCCGCCGGTTGTGATAGCCGATAAATGAATAACATCATTGGCGTTCTGAAAAAGTGTAACGCTCAAACTGACACGGTTACCGCCTGAATAGCTGTAACGCTCAAAAACACGAACACTGCAACGTGCATCACCACTATGAAAATCACTTGATTCTTCAAGAGAAGCAGACATGCTGCCATTGAGTATTCCTTGCTCAATTTTATTAAGTATCTGATTAAAATTACCACTAAGGGTTTGTTCTAACTTTGCCATAATGTTCCTCCTTTAAAAATAAGATTTTTAAGTTATTTTGTTATATAAAATTTTCAACAATAAAAAGCTTGTTTAATTCGTTATCCCAAAAAATTATGATTTCGCTGTTATCATCTTGAGATTTACTCCAAGAGCAACATTTTGAATAATCAGGTCTTTCGTCCGCAGGAACATCAATTTCATCAAGCCACGCTTCTGCTGCCTCACGGGTTGTCGGATAGAAATTTGTTTTATGTTCGTTGGGTGTCCAAGCGAACATTAAATCTATGTAGTCCTCATACTTGTATGAAAAAACATGGTATCGGACACCGTCACCGTGAAAACTTGCACCCGAATCTTTTTCATAAGTTTCAGTTAATACTGCTTTTATAGGAAGTGATATGTCCCAATTTGATTTTATTGTAGATGCGTAGGATGGAAATAATTTTAAAATGCTAAGCACAGCAATAAGAATTATGCAAGCGACTACGGTTATTATAGCTTTCTTTTTCATATTATCACACTCCTTTTGCTCCTTAAAAACAGTTCGACTTATAACAATTCAACTTCTATATCTTCCATCAGCTTTTCACGGAATACTATCTTCCATTCAATATCATCGGCATATTCAAATCTCAATGCTGATAAAGCACAATGTTGTTCTAAATTATGACCTGCCGAAACAAACACTGCTGTCGGACCATCTGCACCGCCGATGATTGCAATCGCACAAGCATCATAATTTGCTTCAGGCTCAAACTGATTACGAGGTTTGCGTTTAGGCTGTTCATTTTGAATACAATCCCGCACTTGAAAGTTTCTTCCCGATAATTCAGGTTCTAATGTATAAGTCATTGCAGTATGAAGTGTGGGAAATTCGTATTCTTCGTGTTGAAATCCCTGATGTGGAAATTCTTGTTTTTCATAAGCGAGAACAATTAATTTGTGTTCTGTGTTATGAACAGGATGAACAAAAGTTATTTCATCTCCGACAGAAGGATTTTTAAAATGAATACCCTGAATAGTAGCAAGTTCTCGTTCTAACTTTAATCTGATAGTTTTGATTTTTGGCTTTCTTTTCGATGTCCAAGGAAAAGACCAACGATGAAAAGACCAAACCTTTGTTTCATCCAAACTGTAATGTCTGATTATCTCTTTGGATTCGCTTTCATTTCTGACTCCGTCAGGCAGACAGCTTTCAGGAATCCATTGAATAGCATTGCCGTGTTTTGCGATAACAGGTTTTCCGTTAACCTGTAAATGCGTTCCAAAATTTATATCAATCGGATTTTCCTGCTCAATTTGTTCACGCAGTTCATCACTGACGTTTTCTTCTTGTGAAAGAACGAGATACCACTTGTCAATAAAAGCTTTTTCTTTTTCGGGCTGTATTTCAATGCAGAAATCAATAACCAAGCCTTTTGAACAAGAGTAAACAGCAGGAATGTGCCATATCTCATCGCCCCAAGAAAAAGTCTTGTTTATTGCTATTTCTGCTCCCGGTTTGCCTTTTGCATTTCGGTTCCAAAAGCCATGGTCAAAATATACTGCCCATTCTGTCGGAACTTCGGGAGCAGCCGCATTCATTTCGGGGTCGTAGTAATCTTCGGTATATGGTATCTGAGATAAATCAAATTCAGCCTGTAATTCTTTAACATAAGTAAAAGAATCAGATATAGGTTCAAGACTGCACTTGCTCTTAATCTCATCCAAAACCGCCTGTTGCTTTTCTGTTGCGGGATAGTCAATAAGAAAGGCTTTGTATTGCTCTTCATCCCAAGCATAACACTGCTCCAAAGCGGCAATATCTCCGCAATGTAACAACAAACGAAGTAAATCTTCAAAGCTTCGTGCGATAGGATGTACACAGGCACCGAAATTCATCGGACTTACGGCAAATATGATTTCACCAAACTGCGGAATAGTACAGTAATGTATGCCGTCAACACCTGATGTTGCAAGAATCTGTGCTTTTTTTGGTGTGCAATAATAAAGCTCAAAATCACCGTTCATATCAAACCCCAAAAGGGATAAGTCTATTTTTGTTTTCTTAAATGATTTTATATCCATAGTCTTATATCTCTTTTTCAAAAATTAAGTCGAGTTCTTGTGTGTGACCTGTACCACGCTGTTTTGTGGGGATGTAACCAACATATCTCCAACCTTGTTCGGCTCTTTTATTTATAATTGAACGATAATCTTCAATAGAATAAATATTACCTGAACCTAAACCCCAACCGCCAAAATCACAACTGACAGTTTCGTATTCGTATTTATACATAGAATCACGCTCCTTTAGTATTAATGAAAAAATATGCTCTCATATAAAAATTATATCATATCTGTATCTTAAATTTCAATACACATAACCGCTTGTCATAGCAAGACCTTAACAAAATTTGGGGTAAACCTTTTATCTAAGGCAAAATTTAAACATATATCTATTGTTAAGAGATTTATTCAAACTTATATTTCATATAAAACAGTTAAAAATTCGTTATTATAATAACTGCCCCCACCAAATATTTTCAACAGACCAAATCAGTCACTTGAAAACATAAAAACACATCCCATTAAGGTAGCAGTCAAATGATATAATCCCCTTAAAGTAATACTTGAAAAAACAAAAAGTTTTCAAGACTACTTTAGGGGATTTTTCTTATTCAAGCATCAGTTTAACCCTGCAAATACCGAGTGCACTTTCACGCTTGATTATTGTCTCGGGAATTCTCGACAGCCACTTTTTACTGAAAATTGTGCTGTTGTAATAGCAGTCAAAGTTTGCGACGGGAAGTACAATCCATTCACTATCCTCTGTTTTATTGGCAAGACAGTAGCAGACTACATCCCTCACAGCTTCAAAGGGTAATCCTTTTTCATCACACATAACAACCTTTGAATGAAATTCAATCGGTAAAGAAACTGCTTCCATTCTTAAGGGGCCGAGCTCAAGTGCATCTGCAATAATATAGTCAAATTTCAGTACCCAAGTTCCCTTTGTGTTTATGGAAAAAGCGGGAATCTGCATTTGCTTAACCTTGTTCTTCCAAGGCGTTTCAAAGTTATTTGCTATTAAAGATATTCTTTCAAGGTTGTCTGCACTTATTACACTTGAATTGCATAATGCGAAAAGGTGTATATTTTTGATATGACTGTAAAACCAGCCTTTGCCGTCTTCGGTTACAAGCTCGGGGAAATCCTTGTGTAAATGCTTGAAGTTTACATCTGAACCGTCCTTTTCTTCGGGTACGCTGCACCATGCACAAAGAGCGTTTCTCGCATATTCAATTCTGTCATAAGGATTTCCGTCCTTTAAGCCTCCGTCGGTATTGTGAAAAAGATAACCTCTTGCAATTACTGTGAGTATCCTGCCGAGTCCTTCATATTCGGTCAGAGTTTTAAAGCTGAACCTGCCGAGAAATGAAAGGTCTTTTTTGTTTATGCAAAAGTATGAGGGCTTAGTAACATAGCTCTGAAACTCTTTCCATTCGTTTGTCATTACCATAACCTCCACTTCTTCTTTTTAGATTCCTCGGGCAGAATATTCCTGTCAAGGGTTAATCGTAATACGGTATCAGGTAAAACCTCAAGAGCAAACTTCCTTTTGCCGAGAGCTACAGCACATTTTACTACATCCTCGGGATTAAGGGACGGTGCGGCATTTCTTGTTCTTATGGGAAACATAATATGCTTGCAGTTGGAGATAATCTGATTTTTAGCATCAGCGGTATGCTTTATGCCTGAAACCATAGCCTTCATCTGAGTGGTGTCTCCCTTTTGCGAAAGATAGTTTTTCTTCAGACTTCTGTTGCGGTGCATATCATCGAAATCGCTGATAACATCACCAAGCATACGGTAGCCTCCGCATCTGAAATCACAGAAAAGGCGGACAATGTTTGCATCCCATGTGCAGTCTGTAATTTCATAAAACTTCTTCACTCTTTCTTCGGGCGGTGTGAACTGCCAATCTCCTGCAATGAGTTGTTGTCTTGCCAAACGCACCTGATAACTGCTCATTTTATCAAAGGCAGTATAAATCTCATCAACAGAAAATTCCTTTTCCTGTCCCCGTGACATAAGAATACGGTAAACATCATTTTGCCGCTTCATATCCTTTTCGGTATGAGTCAAAAAGCGTATTCTTTTAAGTGCAGTTTCATAGTCGGATATCAGAGCTTTAACTCTTTCAAGAGTGGTACCGTCAAGACTTTCTTTCCAATCGGGTTCAGAAGCAAAGGTAAAAAGCTCACTGTCTTTTGCAGGTTTATCGGTTGCCTTTTCCGTTTCCATAGCCATACTGTAAGCATAATAGGGCTGCTTTTCAAGATTTGATGTAATAAAGTCCCAATTAGTGCAACCAAAATATTTTGCCAGCTTCTGTGATTTTGTAGGCTCATACCATTCTGCAGTATCACCTTGGTCAAAAATATCCTTGTATTTAAGGAAGCGGCTTCTTTTAATATTCCTTGCTTCAAGGTAGGCTGATAAATCAGGCTTGATACCGCTTTTGGCTGAGTCTATTTCAAGACCTGTAAGAATTGCAAGAGTTTCAACCTCTTCAAGAACGGCTTTTCTTTCTTCGTCGGTAATGCTTTCGTCGTAAGCGATAACACCTCTGCTGAGAGCCGCATTACTTATCTGACCCACACGGGAAGAGAAGGTAGCTTTCACTGTAGCAAATCTTGCCTCCCAATCATTTGCAT
>JAFWWX010000454.1 GCA_017517985.1 Clostridia bacterium
GAAATCACAAAAGATAAACTTGATATTTTGCGAGAAGCAGATGCAATTTTCAGAGAAGAGATTTCAAATGCACGCCTTGAAAAAGAGACAAATCAGTATTTCGCAGTGCTTACGGATTTAAGAAGTGTCGGTGTTATGGGCGATGCCAGAACCTATGGATATACGGTTGCACTCAGAGCGGTTACTACAGATGATTTTATGACGGCAGAATGGACACATCTTCCGTATGAGGTTTTAGAAAAAGCATCAAGCAGAATTACAAACGAGGTAAGCGGAATTACAAGAGTTGTTTATGATATAACTTCTAAACCGCCGGCAACGGTGGAATGGGAATAAAGGAGGACAAAATATGTGTGGAATTGTTGGATATACCGGAACGCAGGATGCGGCACCGATTTTGCTGAACGGATTAAAAAAGCTTGAGTATCGTGGCTACGATTCGGCAGGAATTGCTGTTGTAAACGATAACAATATTTCAATAAGCAAAGTTACCGGAAGAATTTCAAATTTATGTGAGAAAACCAATGACGGAGAGTTACTGCCCGGAAATTTGGGAATCGGACATACACGCTGGGCAACACACGGAGCACCTACAGATACAAATGCACACCCTCATACAAGTAATGACGGAAAATTTGCAGTGGTGCATAATGGAATAATAGAGAATTATATGGAGCTTCGTGAGGAACTGATTGATAACGGATATCATTTTGAAAGTCAGACTGATACAGAGGTTGTTGTACATCTCATCGAAATGTACTATACCGGAGATTTTAAATTGGCTGTGATGAAAGCATCGGAGAGGTTACAAGGCTCATATGCTTTGGGAATTGTATGTGCAGATGAACCGGAAAGAATCTTTGTTGTGAGAGAGGCAAGTCCGTTAATCCTTGGCGTTGGAATCGGAAGTAATTATTTTGCATCCGATGTAACAGCACTGGTTGCATATACAAAAAATATTATCTATCTTGAAGACGGAGAATTTGCAGAAATAACAGCTGATAATATTCAAATATACGATTGTGCAGGAAAGCCAATAGAAAAGAAGACAAACAGAATTACATGGGATATTCAGGCTGCAGAGCGTGGCGGATATGAACACTTTATGCTCAAGGAAATAATGGAGCAGCCAAGGGCTATAGAAGCAACAATGTCTCCTAGATTGCAAAACGGCGAAGTACATCTTGATGATTTGGATTTGTCTGATGATTATTTAAAAAGTATCAACAAAATTGTTATTACAGCTTGCGGTTCGGCATATTATGCAGGCTGTTCGGGAAAAAACACAATAGAAAAACTATGTAAAATTCCGGTGCAGGTAGAGCTTGCAAGCGAACTAAGGTACAACGAACCTCTTATTGATGAACACACACTTCTCATTGTATTATCACAATCCGGTGAGACTGCTGACACGATAGCAGCTATGAAGGAATGTCAAAGTTTAGGTGCTAAAACTCTTGCTATTGTAAATGTTGTCGGAAGTACAATAGCAAAGCTGGCAGATTACACCCTCTATACATGGGCAGGTCCTGAGATTGCTGTTGCAACAACAAAGGGCTATACAACTCAACTTATTGTTATGTATCTGTTTGCAATATATGCTGCAAAGAAGCTTGAAAAAATTTCTGCATCCGAGTATAAAGAATTGATTGAGGAGCTGAAATCGCTTCCAAAGCGAATCCAGCAGGTTTTGGATATGAATCCGTCAATACCTGGACTTGCAAAGAAATATCATAGTTCTGATTCGATGTTTTTTATCGGGCGCAACACGGATTATGCAGTAGCCTTAGAAGCAGCGCTGAAGATGAAAGAAATCTCATATATCCATGCAGAAAGTTATGCTGCTGGAGAATTGAAACACGGAACTATTGCATTGATAGAAGAACACTGCCCGGTAATTGCTCTTTGCTGTAACGAAAAAATGACAGAAAAGACAATGAATAATATTGTCGAAGTTAAAGCGAGAGGTGCGGAAGTTTTGGCTGTTACCTTTAAGGAAAACACAAAAATGGCATCTCTTGCGGATGATATGATTATGATACCAAAGGTTAATGTTTTACTAGGTGCACCGGTAGAAATTGTTCCGTTGCAACTGTTGGCATATTATGTTGCTAAAGAAAACAACTGTGATATTGATAAACCTAAGAACCTTGCAAAGTCAGTAACAGTTGAGTAAATTTTGCTTGAAAAGGAGAGGATTACCTATGACAAAATATATATTTGTAACCGGAGGTGTTGTTTCGGGGCTTGGTAAAGGTATTACCGCTGCATCGCTGGGAAGACTTTTGAAAGCAAGAGGACTCAAGGTTGCGGCACAAAAGCTTGATCCGTATATAAATGTTGATCCCGGCACAATGAGTCCGTATCAGCATGGCGAAGTATATGTAACCGAAGATGGTGCAGAAACCGACCTTGACCTTGGACATTATGAAAGATTTATTGATGAAAACCTCAACAAATATTCCAATCTTACCACAGGAAAGGTTTACTGGAATGTACTCAATAAAGAACGCCGCGGCGAATACTTAGGCTCAACAGTTCAGGTAATCCCTCATATTACAAACGAAATTAAAGAATTTGTTTACAGTGTCGGTAAGAAGACAGATGCAGATGTGGTAATTACAGAAATCGGTGGAACTATCGGCGATATTGAATCACAGCCGTTTCTTGAAGCAATCCGTCAGATTTCCATAGAGGTCGGCAGGGAAAACAGTCTGTTTATTCATGTTACATTAGTTCCTTTCCTTCGCGGTTCCAACGAACATAAATCCAAGCCGACACAGCATTCGGTAAAGGAACTGCAAGGAATGGGCATTAACCCCAATATTGTGGTTTTGCGCTGTGATGAACCTCTTGATGAATCCATTTTCAAGAAAATTTCACTATTTTGCAATGTAAAGCCTGATTGTGTTATCGAAAACATTACGCTTCCAAACCTTTATGAAGCACCTCTTATGCTTGAAAAATCAAACTTCTCAGCGGTTGTGTGCAGAGAACTTGGAATAGATGCTCCGAAACCCGACTTAACCGAGTGGAGTCAGATGGTCGAGCGTATAAAGACAAGAGAACACAATGTTAATATCGGTCTTGTAGGAAAATATGTCGGACTTCACGATGCGTACCTTTCTGTGGCGGAAGCACTTCGCCATGCGGGTTATTTCCATAATACTCACATTGATATCAAGTGGATTGACTCGGAAGAAATTACAAATGACAATTACGAAGAAAAGCTTTGCGGTCTTGACGGAATTTTAGTTCCGGGCGGATTTGGCAATCGTGGAATTGAAGGTATGATTCTTGCCGCAAAATATGCGAGAGAAAAGGAAATTCCGTATTTCGGAATTTGTCTCGGTATGCAGATTGCAGTTATTGAATATGCAAGAAATGTCTGCGGCATAACCGATGCAAACTCTGGTGAGTTTGATGAGCAGTGTAAGCATAAAGTAATAGATTTTATGCCCGGTCAGAGCGATGATATAGATAAGGGTGGCACATTGAGGTTGGGTGCATATCCCTGCGAAATTAAGCCTGATACAACAATGGAGCGTTGCTATGGTGAAACTTCGATTTCAGAAAGACACAGACATCGCTATGAATTTAATAATGAATACAGAGATATACTTGAAGGTAAAGGACTTACACTTAGCGGAACTTCACCTGACGGCAGACTTGTAGAAACAGTTGAAATTACAAAAAGACCATTCCATGTCGGCGTTCAGTATCATCCCGAATTTAAGAGCCGTCCCAATAAGGCACATCCTCTTTTCTGTGGCTTCATCGGAGCGGCATTTGAGAGGAGTGTGAAGTAATGTCTATACATGAAGAATGCGGAGTATTCGGCGTTTTTTCTTCTGCACAAACCAATGTTTCTGATCTTGTGTATTATGGGTTATATGCTCTGCAGCACAGAGGTCAGGAAGCATGCGGCATTGTAGTAAATGATGACGGATTATTTTATTCACATAAGGATATAGGACTAGTCGGTGAAGTGTTTGGCGGATCGAAACTTCGTGATTTTCCTAAGGGAAATATGGCGGTCGGTCATGTAAGATACGGAACAACAGGAGGTTCGAGCAGGAAAAACTGTCAGCCGATTGAGGTGAATCACCAGAAAGGAAAAATGGCGATTGCACACAATGGAAATCTGTCAAATGCTTATGAACTCAGAAACAAGCTTGAACTTACAGGTGCAATATTTCATACAACAAGCGATACTGAAACGATTGCATATATCATAACAAAGGAAAGGTTAAATGCACCATCAATTGAAGAAGCAGTAAGCCGAAGCATGAATATACTCTGCGGTGCATACTCACTTGTGGTTATGTCACCTGCAAAAATGATTGCCTGTCGTGATCCTTATGGCTTCAGACCGCTGTGCTACGGAAAAATAAGTGATGGTACTTATGTTATTGCTTCTGAAAGCTGTGCATTATCAGCTGTTGGTGCAGAATTTATCAGAGATTTGTTGCCCGGAGAAATTCTTGTGTTTTCAAAAAGCGGTATAGAGTCCCGAAAAGAGCATTGCAGTACAAAAACAAAGAAGACCTGTATTTTTGAATACATTTATTTTGCAAGGCCGGATTCCAAGATAGACGGCGTATCAGTTCACAAAGCACGAAAGAAAGCCGGACATATCTTAGCTGAGTGTCATCCTGTGGATGCGGATGTTGTAATTGGTGTTCCTGATTCGGGGTTGGATGCAGCATTAGGTTTTTCTGAAAAATCAGGAATTCCGTATGGTATCGGTCTTATAAAGAATAAATATATCGGCAGAACTTTCATCTCGCCGGGACAGGAAACAAGAGTTGACCAAGTTAAAATAAAGCTGAGTGCAGTTGAAGAAACTGTGTCGGGAAAGCGAGTTGTTTTGGTCGATGATTCTATTGTAAGAGGTACTACAAGCGGAAGAATAGTAAAGCTTCTTCGAGATGCAGGAGCGAAAGAGATACACATGAGGATTTCCGCTCCGCCGTTTCTCCATCCGTGCTATTACGGAACGGATATAGATTCCGAAGAACATCTGATAGCCTGTAAATATACAATTCCGGAAATAGCCGAAATGATTGGTGCAGACAGCCTGGGATATTTGCCAAAAGAAAAACTCGGAGATTTGATTGAAAGCACAGATTATTGCAGTGCTTGTTTTGA
>JAFWWX010000455.1 GCA_017517985.1 Clostridia bacterium
AAAATCTATACTCTTTACAAAGTTTTCAGTTTGTTTTTTATCTGCCATACAAAACTTCGTTCTCTCAGCCATTGCGCCTGAAACAATTGTTGCGGCTGTTGCACAGAAAACCGTCTGAAATATTGCGAATGCCCACAGCGGAACACCAGCAGGAAGAATGTGACTGTAATCACCCATAATAAACGGATCAAACCTTCCAAACAAGCCAGTTCCCGCTCCGAACATGATGCCAAATCCGACAAGCCAGAAACAAGGTGTACCTATGCAAAAATCCATGAGGTTCTTCATAAGGATATTTCCGGTATTTTTAGCTCTTGTAAAGCCTGCTTCACACATCGAAAAGCCTGCCTGCATAAAGAACACCAACGCCGCACCTAAAAGTACCCAAATTGTATTTACTGCACTATATTCCATAAAAAATCATCTTCTTTCTTAAACCTACTGCCAATTATCTAACACCGAAAAGCAATTCTCCGTATGTTGGGAACGGCCAATATTTTTCTGCTGTAATGACCTCTGCCTCATCACAAGCTACTCGGAGTTCGCTCATTTTCGGAAGTAATTCATCACGAATCATATATCCTTCCTGCTCAACATTTTCACTGTCAGAGAGCTTGCAGAGAACTTTATCAAGCTCATCACATTTTTCAAAAATCTGACCTGAAAGGAGAGAAAGCTTTCTGACTGTTCCGGTTTCATATACACATGAAACTTCTGCATCAAGAGCTTTTTTCTTTCCTGCTGCTGATGCGACGAATGCAGTATATTCTTCAATTGCAGGCAAGATTTCCTTCTTAGCCATCTGAGACATAGTGTTAGCTTCGATTGTAACCGTCTTGCAGTAGTTTTCCAAAGTGATTTCACATCGAGATTTAAGTTCTGCCTCTGAAAATACCTTATGACTTGTAAGCATATCCACATTTTTCTTGTCGAGCAAATGCGGAATAGCATCCGGTGTTGTGCGAAGGTTCAAAAGACCTCTCTTTTCTGTGGCTTCCTTAATCCATTCATCATCGTAGCCGTTGCCGTTGAAAATGATACGCTTATGGTCTTTGATTGTTTTCTTAATCATTTCGTGGAGTGCGGTTTCAAAGTCATCTGCATTTTCAAGCCTGTCAGCATAAATCTTAAGGCTTTCTGCAACAGCAGCGTTAAGCATAATATTTGCACAAGCAATACTATTTGAAGAACCGAGCATACGGAATTCAAACTTATTACCGGTAAATGCAAATGGTGATGTTCTGTTTCTATCGGTTGTATCACGGTTAAACTTAGGAAGTACATCCACTCCAAGCTTCATCTGTGTCTTCTCTGCACCCTTATACGGTGTATCTGTTTCAATTGCTTCCAAAACTGCATTCAGTTCATCGCCAAGGAACATAGAAACAACAGCCGGCGGTGCTTCATTTGCACCAAGTCTATGGTCATTTCCGGCAGTTGCAACCGAAATACGGAGTAAATCCTGATAATCGTCAACAGCCTTGATTACTGCGCAAAGGAACAGCAAGAATTGTGCGTTTTCATACGGCGTTTCACCGGGAGACAGAAGATTTGCACCTGTGTCAGTTGCCATAGACCAGTTGTTGTGTTTACCACTTCCATTTACGCCTGCAAACGGCTTTTCATGAAGCAAGCACACAAGACCGTGACGTGCAGCTACCTTTTGCATGATTTCCATTGTGAGCTGGTTATGGTCGGTTGCAATATTTGTAGTTGTATAAATTGGCGCGAGCTCATGCTGTGCCGGTGCAACCTCATTATGCTGAGTCTTTGCAAGGATTCCGAGCTTCCAGAGTTCTTCATTGAGTTCCGTCATATATGCTTCTACTCTAGGCTTGATTACACCGAAGTAATGGTCATCCATTTCCTGACCTTTCGGAGGTTTTGCACCAAAGAGTGTTCTGCCTGTATAAATCAAATCCTTACGCTTTTCAAACATTTCCTTGGGAACAAGGAAATATTCTTGTTCCGGACCGACAGAAGTATGCACATACTTAGCCTCTGTACCAAAAAGCTTCAGAATACGAAGTGCCTGTTTATTTAACGCTTCCATTGAACGGAGAAGTGGTGTCTTTTTATCAAGGGCTTCGCCGCCGTATGAACAAAAAGCTGTAGGAATACAAAGTGTTTTTCCTTTTATGAAGGCATATGATGTGGGATCCCACGCAGTATATCCTCTTGCTTCAAAAGTTGCACGTAATCCGCCTGAAGGAAAGCTTGAAGCATCCGGTTCTCCTTTGATAAGCTCTTTTCCCGAAAAATCCATAATAACTCTGCCATCAGGTGAAGGAGAAATAAAACTGTCATGCTTTTCGGCAGTTATACCTGTAAGAGGCTGGAACCAATGTGTATAATGTGTGGCTCCGTTTTCAACTGCCCATTCTTTCATGGCATCCGCAACGGCATTGGCTACATTTGAGTCAAGCTGCGCTCCTTCATCAATTGTCTTCTTCAGTGAGTTGTACACCTTTGATGAAAGTTTAGATTTCATAACTCTGTCATCAAAAACTAAGCTTCCAAAATAATCCGGTACGGTTTTCATAGTAAAACATCTCCTTATAAACAGCAAAAGACACCTTCAATGTAAAAAATATCACATTAAAGACGCCTTTGCCTTTTTACTTATATTTATTTATTTTTTAGTATTAAACAATACCCTGTGCATTCATTGCATCTACTACTTTTTCAAAACCTGCAATATTTGCACCTACCACATAGTTTCCGGGGAATCCGTAACGCTTTGCGGCATCATCAATGTTGTCGAAAAGATTAACCATAATATCTTTAAGCTTTGAATCAACCTTTTCGAAGGACCAACTGAGTCTTTCACTATTCTGACTCATCTCCAATGCTGAAGTTGCTACACCACCTGCATTTGCAGCTTTACCGGGTGCAAAGAGCACTCCGTTTTCCTGAAGGTATTTTGTCGCATCAGCAGTTGTTGGCATATTTGCACCTTCTGCAACTGCGATTACACCATTTTTAACCAAGGTCTTTGCATCATCAAGTTCAAGCTCGTTCTGTGTTGCACAAGGAAGCGCAATATCCGCTTTGATGCTCCAAACACCCTTACCTTCGTGATACTCGGAATTTGGTCTGTAGTTCTTATATTCGGTAAGTCTCTGTCTCTTTACTTCCTTGATTTCTTTAAGAGCAGCAACATCAATACCGTCAGGATCATATACCCAGCCGTTTGAATCAGATACGGTAACAACCTTTGCACCAAGCTGATGTGCTTTCTCTACAGCGTAAATTGCAACATTACCGCTTCCTGAAACGACTACGGTTTTTCCTTTGATATCCTTTCCGTTTTTCTTAAGCATTTCATCGGTAAGATACAAAAGACCATAACCGGTTGCTTCTGTTCTCGCAAGTGAACCGCCATATGAAAGACCTTTTCCTGTAAGAACGCCTTCAAACAAGCCTCTGAGCTTTTTATACTGTCCGAACATATATCCGATTTCTCTTGCACCTGTACCAATATCTCCGGCAGGAACATCAGTATCAGCACCGATATATTTACAAAGCTCACTCATAAAGCTTTGGCAAAATGCCATAATCTCTCTGTCAGATTTTCCCTTGGGATTGAAATCACTGCCTCCCTTACCGCCGCCAATCGGAAGCCCGGTAAGTGAATTTTTGAAAATCTGCTCAAATCCTAAGAACTTAATGATTCCGATATTAACTGACGGATGAAGTCTCAAGCCGCCTTTGTATGGGCCGATTGCACTGTTAAACTGTACACGGTATCCGGTATTAACCTGAACATCACCATTATCATCAATCCACGGTA
>JAFWWX010000456.1 GCA_017517985.1 Clostridia bacterium
TAATTTTTTCATCATTAGCAGAATATGACGTCACATTCCATTCAAAATCGGTATAGGAAAGACCGAAGCCAAAAGGATACTGTACCTTTTCAGGTGCAAGGGTTTCAAAATATCTGTAGCCGACATAAATGCCCTCGCTGTAGTTGACAAAGTATTTAGGAATGCCCAAAATACCCTTGTACATATAATTACCGAAATTCTCGGAAGCGGGATGGTCTTCAATATCGTAAGAAACCGTATCAACAAGTTTACCTGAGGGATTTACTTCGCCAGTAAGAACCTTACCGACGCTATCTGTTCCAACCTCACCGGGCAACCACATAATCATTGCCGCCTTAATGGAGTCATAATCCTCTATCCACGACATATCCATTATGTTTGAAATATTGAAAACTACAATAACATTATCAAAAAGAGAGCAGACCTTATCAATCATCTCTTTTTCATCGGCAGTAAGGTTAAGCTGTTCAACGCTCAAATCCTTCATTTCCGTGCCTACCCTGCCGATAACAATGATTGCATTATCGGAGTACTCAACAGCAGATGACATCAGTTTGTCACTGATTTTATTAACGGGCATTTCAGACTGACCGCCGCCGAAAAACTGTTTTAAAACGGTGATGATATAACCGATAAAGCCAAGGTCAAAAAGAGTGCCCGTGTGTGAAGCATAAGTCTTATACAGGTCTTTGTTATATTCAATACCTGCATTTGTAAGCGCATCGTAAAAACCTACAGCATCAGATGAACGTACCGCACCAGAGCCTGCTGCACCTGCAAACGCAATTGAGCACGATGCCGCACCGAAAACATTAACCTTTCGCTCTTTCAGAGGCAGAGCATCGTCTTCGTTTTTGAGCAGAACTATACCCTCGGATTCAATCATGTTGGCAATTTCTTTGGACTTCGCCGTTGTTTCTTCAGAAATCAGACTGGATGCAAAAGCACAGACCGACGAAGAAGCAATAAGACATAAAGTAAGAATAACCGAAACTGTGCGCCTGAAAAATTTTCGCTTGTTTTTCATAAAAACAGCCTCCTTACGGTGCGGATTTGATTTCAGTATAGCATACCCGAACAATTATTGCAACAAAACCGAGTTACACATTTGTTACACTTTCCGGAGATTCTATTCCATATTTCTATTGATTAAATATTATAGCATGTAATAAAGCAAAAAATAAAACCGTCAAACCTCGCATAAACAGCGGATTTAACGGTTTTTACTGGTACGGATGTTCATAAGGGATTTACTAAAAAATAATAACCTTCGGCAGTAACAAACATATTCTCATCCTTCCGTAATGCTTAAAAGAGTTTGAATATGATTCATTCAAACGGAGGATTATACAATGTCCAGATTTATAGAAGATTTTTACTATGGAAACATTGAGCCGCAAGAGAGCAGTTCGGGACTCATTTCTGAACTAAAAAAGAAACTGAGCATACTTACGCAAACCGAAGAACAACTTGCATCAAAACTAACCGATGAGAAAAAGGAACTGTTCGTAAAGTATGCAAGTCAATCCAGCGAGTTCCTTTGTATAAGTAATGCAGACAGTTTTATAGCAGATTTCAGACTTGTGCTAAATTTACATACGACACATTTGTTACTGATTGAAAGGAGAATATAGGAATGAGTAAATCATCGTTTGAACAGAATGGCGGAAGTTATAGAATGGTTGGCAATTATATAATCCCCAACATCACATTACCTGTCGAAACAAACAAGCCACTCGGTGTATGGGGCCTGAAACGCAAAGATTTTCTTATGCAACACAAACGAGTTCAATTTAATATTATGCTTATGAACGGTACATTGTGGAACCACCTTGCAGAGGTTGATGAACAGGCATCCGATATGTTTTATCGGTTGGTAGAACAGATGAAGGTTAACGAGGGGATTGCAGAACGACTCAAAGAGCAAAGCCCAATGGAATGGGTTGCCCAAATGAATAATATTAAAGTTCGAGCAACTAAAACTATAAACTCAGAATTTATTTACACATAGAATGAAGCTGGCTCACTGAAATGGTGAGCCAGCTTCATTGTTAGTTTCATTTATATATACGCATATCAAGTTCCTCATCGCTTAGAGTTAAAGCTCTATACTTCTCATCGACAATCTTTTGATATTGCTTCAATAAATCGTTATTACCCTCGGCAAATTTATGAACTGTATCAAAAATAGTTCCGTTTTGTTTCAAAATATTCTCTCTAACTTTATCTTTTTGAGGTCTGCTCTTTTTTCCGTTTTTATCGTAACTGGCCTCAGCTTCACAAATGTTTTCAACGATAACACTTCTCAAAAAGTTGTCTGTTGTAAATCGATAGTGAGTCTGTACGATTTCCTTGGGAACCAATAGATGTATATTCCCATCTATAACAAGAGATTGTCCTGTGTATTTTATCCAAGTATGTGTTTGACTATTCCAATAAAACCTTTCTTTGGGACATATTTGGGTTTCAATATTATACTTTTGGCATTGCTGAACAGTAAATTCACTTAATTCTTTATACAAAATGTTGGTAAGCAAATCTGACATTCCGTCTTCAGCAAATTCAGGTACATATAACACCAGTTCAAACATTCTATTAATTTTTATAGAAGTTATATAATCATCAATCCCCTTGAATATCTCATATAAACCTTCTTCTGTATTGCCTTTACCGTGTTTTTTCGCATAACCAAGGTGAGTATCGTTTATTTCTCTGGCGTGTTTTAACAAATGTTTTTTATGTTCCACATTGTTAGCTACATAATATGCTGTATGTAACTGACTGAAAAAATCAGCAGTTTTTCTTTTTGCAACATCGCAAAAAGAAGTTGTCCCTACTTCGATTAAAACAGGGTCAATAAAAAGTTGTTCGTCTCTAGAGATGGCAGTATTCACAAAATCAATATTACAGTGTTCAACCTTGTTTTGTGATAGTAAATGGTTTGAAATTCTTTTTGTCATAAATAATCGTCCTTTCAAAAAATAATACCCTCCGATTTCTCGGAGGGCGGTGTGAGTGATTGTATCACTCAAGATTGTTGCTTTTGCTACTATCAGGTTTGCTACAAGGCGTCGGAACACCATTTATATTTCGCACATAGTAATCATCATATGAACCGTTTTTGATTTGTCGTACAAATCCTGCTCGTGTCATATCTGTGCCGGTTATATTGTCGTGAAATCGCGTGTTCCTACCGGTGCTGCTTTCCTGAGTAACAGTGACTCTTTGCTTAGCCACACTGTGTCCTCCATTTCTCGCCGGTAGCACAGAATTTCAGGTTGACAATTCAATAAATCTGTGGTAACATATCAATTGAGGTTGGATATGCGTTGGCTCAGCCGGCGTATTCCTGATAAAGAGTGAAGTGGGTTCACTCTTTATTTTTTTGCAACCACATTATACCATAAGTGCCAGTTGCTGTCAAGCGTTTCTCGAAATTTTCGTAAAATCTCACTCGAATTATGCTTTGTGGCGAAATTAGTGTTGATTTTTTTCGAGAATCGTGTATAATACAGATACGAGAGGAGCGATGTTTATGTTAATTGATTTCAAAGTTAGAAATTTCTTATCCTTTGAAAAAGAGGAAGTTTTTAGCTTGGTTGCCGGAAAAGGTAGGAATTTCAATGAGCATCTCTATCAAAACGGAAGTAA
>JAFWWX010000457.1 GCA_017517985.1 Clostridia bacterium
GAAACGCTGATTTCACATAGGAAACAAAAGCCGGACAGCATGAGCTCGTCAAAAGTCCTTTTTCTGCAAGTTCCTTTGATTCAGATTGTGCAACCATATCTGCACCAAGTGCCGCTTCAATTACCGTATAAAATCCAAGCTCTTTAAGTCCTTTTATTACCTGACCGAGCTTTGCATAAGTAAACTGGCTGGAGATTGAAGGTGCAACCATTGCATATACTTTATACTTCTGATTGTCCTCGCTTTTCTTAATCAGGTCAATAACATTCAGAATATATGACTTATCCATAATAGCACCGAACGGGCATTGATATACACAAGCTCCACATGCAGTACACTTGCTGTTATCTATTGCAGCAGCATTTTCCTCATTTATAGAAATCGCTTTAATCTTACAAGCATTCTGACACGGACGCTTGCGGTTTACGATTGCCGAATAAGGACAAACCTTTGCACATTGACCGCATTCAACACACTTTGATTTATCAATATGAGCTACGTGGTTGTGGTCAAAGGAAATGGCTCCTCTTTTACACACATCTTCACATCTGTGAGCAAGGCACCCTCTGCAGGAATCAGTCACCTCAAAACCTGCTGCAGGGCACTCATCACAAGCAATTTCGATTACCTCAATTACATTTGGATTTTCCTTGTCTCCGCCCATGGCAATTTTAACACGTTCACCAAGGATGGCACGCTCTTTGTAAACACAGCAACGCATTGTTGATGTCTTACCGGGTACAATTTTCTTAGGTATTTCAAGTATATTGTCAAGAAGAGTGTCATTCCATGCCTGTCTTGCCACTTCGCGAAGCACTTTATATTTTAAATGCTGTACCTTTGTATCAAACTTTCTCATAATTCACTCTCCTTAAAAATAACTTACTTTAATTCTTTTACCCATTTCCTTAAGGCTTTTTGAAAGCTCTTCAACCAAATTCATTTTAATACTGAAATTTATCGGCAAATCAGGGTTCTGATGCGCCGGGTTGATTGCTCTGCCTACATAAAAGTTTATATCGGTTGCTTCTTCAAATAAGAGCTGACATATCAGCGAAGCACCATCACGCTTGTAATTCCATTGCTCATATAATTCGTTTTTACCAAGATAATCCTTTGCATATTCAATTACCTTGTTCATTGTAATAACGCCTTCGGTTACCAGGTCAACACCTTCAAGCTTTGCGATCGGTGGCACATCTGATTTTTCAAAATTCAGAGTTGCCTGCAAAGGTTTTCTCAAATACTTTGCAGCGATTGATGATGTTGTTCCGCCGCATATAATATGCTTGCCTTGCTTCGAGAAAAACAGAGACATCATTCTGTCGCAATCATCACGATTAGAGGGAGGACCAAAGAGTATATTCATCGGCTCGCGTTTTCTTATTTTAACAATACACGCTGTTGCATCATCGCCGGGCTTATATCCGTACAGCTTATCACATTCGTCAACGAGCAATGTTGACAAATTTTTTGCGGTTAATCCGGCTACAGACATCGTTTCCATAAAATCTATGATGTCTTCCCTCTTCCATCCAAAGTTGTATGCCATACCGATACCGGCATGAGGACAGCCATCGCTCATTGCAATAAAAATATCATTTTCATGCAGGCGTATAACAGACTTATAAATCTTTTTACCGTCAATATTCATTTCTGTCTTCGGATAATCATAGTTCACATTATCACGAAGTACAATCACCTGCGGATTGTCATATTGTATAATTTCTGCAGTTTCATTGTTTATGAGATGCATAATGGTGAAAGTTGAATATGCAACGCCTCTTACCGAACATACAGGAAGTGTTGCGGCAATTGTTGAAACACATTCCTCTATTGGAAGTCCGGCAGCCATCATCGTGGATATTATCTTTGATGTGAGAGTAGACAAAATGCTTGCCTTAACTCCGCTTCCAAGACCGTCTGCAAGAACGATAACAGTTGAGTCTTCGTTTTGTTCAACTATTTCAACATGGTCACCACAAAGTTGTTCTCCTATATGGTTAATACTCTTCCAGCCGATATCTGCACATAAATCATTCATCCTGTATCGACTCCTTTAGCTTTGCAAGAGCAATTTTGGTTTCTGCTGCAGTTTCGCCGAGAAGAGAAGCAATTTCCTGAACGATACGCATCTGCTTATCTACGACTTTATCTGCTACCTCAACAGTCTGTCTGCTGATGCTTTCTTTCTTTTCTCTTTCTGTCTGTTCATCGGTTACATCACGCATAATGCCTATTAAGAGATGTGAGTCTTTATCATAAACAACTGACTGTTCAACATATCTTTTATATTCAGGAAGATATACCATCTTGTTTCTGATATCTCTGCCCGTATTTCTTACTTCCATAAAGTCTGTAGGATCCATAATGCGAATAACCTGATCACCTAATATATCTGTGCTTGAGCGTACATTCATTATTTTTCTTGCGGCTTCATTTATCTGTTGTACCTCAAGTTCCTCATTAAGAACAATAAGACCATTCGGTGTATTCTTTACAATTGTATCAGAGAAGCTTTCTGCCTTATCCTTTAAGAACGGCAAACACATGGATATTTCAGCCTTACCCTGACAGATTGCTATAGCCTTTTCACGACAAGTGTTGTATCCGCAGGAGCCGCAGTTGAGTTCATCAGAAGGTTTAAATTTACCCATCTGACGAAGCACATTGAAAATTTCAGTTTCTGACGGTTGCTGAAGTCTGTGTTCAATAAATTCAAACTGTTTGCTTAATTCAACCGAGTTAGGTTGTAGCACATCGAAATCTTTTTCACCTGCATAGTTGGAAACTGTGATGTAGTCTTTTACTGCAGAAGTACGGTGATACTTTTCCATTACAGGACCGCCGATGCAGCTTCCTACACAAGCTGACATTTCAATAAAGCATTTATGAATTTTACCGCTTTCAATATCTTTAAGTGCATCTATACAGTTTTCTACACCGTCAAGTGCAAGATATGTGTATCCGGGAGCATCCTGAGTCATTGTTTTAAGAATTCCTCCTGTTGTCGGGAAGAATCTTGCACGACTTTCAGGTTCTGAATCTATTTCCTTTTTCAGCTCTATATTTGCTTCTTTTAACCACTGTGTAAGTTCTTCAAATGTAAGCACCGCATCAACAATTCCTTCATAATGCTCTGCTTCATCCTTTTTGGACACGCAAGGT
>JAFWWX010000458.1 GCA_017517985.1 Clostridia bacterium
ATGGAATATAAAGGAAGTAATTTTTCAATGAAAATCGGTGGTACAGTGTATGATGTTACTACCCACTTTAATCCCAATGGTCGAGAGTCATTATTCAAACAGTTTCTTGACATCATCTTATCATCAAATTTTGATGATTACTCAAAACTGTAATTTAACGGGCTTCTCTGCCCTGACGGGCTCTGTATCTGCTCTCACAGATTTTTATGATTGCTTCTTCAATCTGTTCGGTCGTATAGCTTTTCGGAAAGTATTTTCTTATTCTTTCAGCAGGAATTCTGATTTTCTCTCGCTGATTTGCCTTTTCTTCAGCCAAGATTTCACCAATATGCTCAGGTGTTAAGCCTTCCTCTCTGCTTATTGCACGAAGCCTTTGAGCTTGAGATAAGTTTGGAGTAGCATCACAGACACGAATTTCTTCAACCAAATCTGCCTGTTCCACTTCGTTTAAATATGAAAGCTCTACTGCAGGGGTAAATGCAATTCGTTCTTCATCAACAAGGTCAAGCAGTTCAGGAATAAGATAAGTTAAACGGATATAACGGTGAATCTGTCTTGAGCTTTCATCAACTGTTTCTGCCATTAAATCTCTGCTGTACTTTTGGCCAACTTGTCCAAAAGTTTTACCCTGATGATTTAATGCATCAAGCTTCAGCTTGTAAGCAAAAGCCTTTTCCGACGGCAATATATGCTCCCTATGAAGATTACTGTCAACAAGCATAATAGCCGCTTCATCTCTGCTTACGGCATAAATTAAAGCAGGTACTGTTTCCAGTCCTGCTTTCACTGATGCTCTCAGGCGTCTGTGACCTGAGATGATTTCATATTCGTCCTCTGTGTTTTCTAAAGGTCGTACGACAATAGGTGAAATGACACCCTTCTGATAAATACTCTCTATGAGATTATTCATCTCTTCATTGTCTAATACCTTATACGGATGTCCCTCAAAGGGATGAATTTTTTCCACCGGAATGTTTACCGGTGCTTTTAACTTTTTATTAGCCATGTTATCGGCTCCTTTCATTTTTATTCTTAATATTTTTGTTGTTACGGTTATTACGCCGTTCTTCAATTTGCCGCTGTCTTTCTTCCTGCTGCTTAACATAGCGGGCATATTCTTCCTGCCTTGCTATTTCAGCCTTGGTAAGATAATTAGGTGGCGGTTCACCTATGAGCTTTGAAACTGTATCAACGCTTCGGTTAAAATCGTATTCGCCAATACCATAATTGGTTTCAGTTGTCTGTCTTGCCTCTTTCTCTTTTTCGGGGCGGATTTTCATTCTCTCGGCTTTCAGTTCCTCTGCATCTGCTTCATCAGCCTGCTTTTCGGTGTCTTGGTACTGAGTAAGTGTCTTTTGGATTTCTGCTTCCATTCTCTTTTCCTCGGCTTCAAGCTTTGGAATTTCAAACCTACGCATTTTCTCAAAGTAAGACTTTGCATTAACAATATCCTGTTCGGATTCACACTCATTTTGTGACAGAATATTCTGCATTTTGAATTTCAGCTCTTTAAGCTCAAATTCATAGTGACCAACCTCACATCTTGCCGCATTGTACTTCTGCTTCATAACCTTGGGGGTGAGCTTTAATTTCTTCTTAGCCTCTTTTAGCTTTTCTTCGGTTGTTTTAATATCTTTCTGTAGCTTATGGAAGTACACATAAAACTCATCAGCATCACGGACTTCATTCATTGCCTGATGCTTCATTTTGTTAATGCTCTTTCTTTCACATTCAAGGATTATCATACCGACACGGATACCTTCAAGAGCATCTGCAAGGGCAGGTATGAGAAGCTTTGCCGCAGTAATAACAAGCTCTGTAAGTGCCTCAACAGTTTTGCGAAGGCTGATAATCAGGCTGTTATCCTTACGGATGAGAATATTGATTCTCATTCTCTCTGTGACTTTGCCTTTCTTCTTCATTTTCCTGCTTGAAACACCCTCGTGAATTGTAGGTTGCAATAAGATTCCTCTTGCCGCAAAGCTGCGGTGGTCAATAGGCTCAATATTCTTTTCTTCTAAATCTCTGTTTACAATATCTGCCCACATCTTTCGCCATTCACATAGTTGTTCATCACTATTCCAACGCTCGCTTGTGGGATTCTGTCTGCCGTACTTTGTGCTTTTCGGGTATTTGTTTACTCGCTCATAACCGTCAGCCTTAGATGGTGGAAGATATACCTTCTTACCGTCAACATAATACTGATACTGCTTTTCCCAACCGTCATTTTTTGCACATAAAAATTCAGAGGCGGTAAAGCCTTGCTCCTTACCGTCTCTGATACACAAATATTCTTTTTCGGTTTTTCTCTGCCAAGCACCGTCAGGGTTTAACGGCCTGACAGTTGCCATAATGTGAGCGTGAGGATTGCCTTCGCCCGTATCGTGAATACATACATCAACACACATACCGTCATCTACAAGAGCCTTTGCAAATTCTTCTGCCTCTGCTATCTGCCTTTCACGGCTGACTTCAACAGGCAGAGCAACAATAAACTCTCTTGCCAAACGACTGTCCCTTGTTTTCTCTGCTTCTTCAACTGCGTTCCACAACTTGCTTCTGTCGCACCATTCGGGCGGAGCGTGCGACGGGAGAAAGATTTTCTCATAGACAAGACCGCCTTTTCGGGTGTAATCATGTTTTACACCGTCATATTCGTTAGTGATTTCACTGCAGCTCATATATGCACTTGCGGCTACGGCTGAGCGACCAACACCACGGGTTATGATTTTTGCTTCAAGGTGATAAATTGCGGGGATCACCGACCTTTCTTGGATTTTTTTGCTTTATATAATTGGTATTCTACGATTCATAGGTTGATAAATTCAGCGTTTTTGTGATATTCTTTTGTAAAAGGTGGTGTTAATATGACCTCAAAAGAATGTGGTAATTTTATTTCTGAACTACGCAAAGAAAAGGAAC
>JAFWWX010000459.1 GCA_017517985.1 Clostridia bacterium
ATCCTTGATTTCATCAACAGAAATTTTATTATATGGCTTGATTTGTGCATAAACATTATGCTCTCTGACTCGCCTTGCAATTAGTTGATTATATTGACCGCCAAAATCCAATACAAGTATTTTTTCCACTGTACTCACCTCCGTATATTAAAGATTTATTTCTGCTGTTTCTCTTGGCACATCTGCAATCAAAGGTTTTATTTTATCAATAAAAGCTTCAACCTGCTCAGAACATCTGCCTATATACAAGCTCGGCGTTAAAAGTTCATTCATTTCAGTTTCAGTTAAACCGAACTCTTTTTCCTGAGCCAGACGAGAAAGCAAATCGCATTCTTCTCCGTTTTTCATTTTCGCTGTAGCCTCCATTGAGCATTTACGGATTATTTCATGAAGCTTTTGTCTGTCTCCGCCTTTTTTTACTGCTTCCATCATAAGATTTTCAGTCGCAATAAACGGCAGATATTCTTTCACTGTTTTTTCAACTATTTTTTCGTTTACTAAAAGTCCGTCTGTAACATTCTGAGCGAGACGAAGTATTGCATCTGCACAAAGGAAGCCTTCCGGCATTGAAATTCGTCTGTTTGCCGAATCGTCAAGTGTTCGCTCAAGCCACTGAGTCGAGGCTGTCATAGGTGCATTTTGTGCATCTGCAATCAAATATCTTGCAAGTGAGCAAATTCTTTCACTTCTCATTGGATTGCGCTTATATGCCATTGCAGAAGAGCCAACCTGATTTTTTTCAAATGGCTCTTCAACCTGTCTGTCATGCTGAAGAAGTCTTATATCATTTGCCATTCTCCAGCAGCTTTGTGCGATGCTTGAAAGTGCATTTAATATTCTTGAGTCAACCTTACGGGGATATGTCTGTCCGCATACATCAAAACATTCACTGAATCCAAATTCAGCGGCAATTTGTTTGTTCATTTCATCAATTTTGGATGTATCACCATCAAACAAATCTAAAAAGCTTGCCTCTGTTCCGGTTGTTCCGCGGCAGCCTAAAAATTTGATATTATCTATAGCAAATTCAATTTCAGAAAGGTCAGAAAGAAAATCCTGCATCCAAAGTGTTGCTCTTTTACCGACAGTTACAAGCTGTGCCGGTTGATAGTGTGTGTAACCGAGTGTCGGCAGTGCTTTGTACTTATCAGCAAAATCTGCAAGGTTTGCAATAACCTTTAAAAGCTCATTTTTAATATATAAAAGTGCGTCTCGGTAAATTACAAGGTCTGCATTATCGGTTACATAGCAGCTTGTTGCACCTAAATGGATAATTCCTTCAGCAAGAGGTGCGGCTTTTCCGAAAGCATAGATATGTGCCATAACATCGTGTCTTACTTCTTTTTCTCTTTTGGCAACCAAATCAAAATCAATATCTTCTGTATGTTCTTCCATTTGAGCAACCTGCTCATCTGTTATTGGAAGTCCAAGATTCATTTCTGCTCTTGCAAGTGCCACCCATAGCTTACGCCATGTCTGGTAGCGAACATCGGATGAAAATAGCTTTAACATATATTCTGAGGCATATCTTGATGATAAGGGGGATTCATATTTACTTGTCATAATAATTACTCTCCTTTTATCTCTAATTCTTTGTGTATTGCCGCCGCTGCAGTTTTTCCTGCACCCATCGCAAGTATAACGGTTGCAGCTCCTGTTACTACATCGCCGCCGGCATATACAAAAGGCTTTGAAGTTGCACCGTTTTCATCTGCTACAATACAACCACGGTTATTTGTCTCAAGGCCTTTGGTTGTCTTTTTTATAAGCGGATTAGGTGATTGTCCGATAGAAATAACAGCCGTATCTATCGGGATGATATGTTCAGAACCGAGTACAGCCTCTGGTCGTCTTCTGCCGCTGCTATCCGGTTCGCCGAGCTTCATATCTATGACTTCAACTCCTGTAAGCCAACCGTTTTCATCTCCGATGAATTTTGTCGGGTTTTTAAGAAGCCTGAATTCTATACCTTCTTCCTCTGCGTGCATTACTTCTTCGGCACGTGCAGGAAGCTCTTCTTTGCCGCGTCTGTATATGATATATACATTTTCTGCTCCAAGTCTTTTTGCACATCTTGCTGCATCCATAGCAACATTTCCTCCGCCGAACACAGCTACATTTTTACCGATGTAAACAGGGGTATCATATTCAGGGAATTTATATCCCTTCATAAGATTTATTCTTGTCAAAAATTCATTTGCAGAATAAATTCCGTTTAAGCTCTCTCCGGGAATACCAAGAAAAGACGGAAGTCCGGCACCGGATGCAATATATACTGCATCAAATTCCATATCCTCAAAAAGCTCATCAACCAAAAGTGTTTTACCTATAATCGTGTTAGTTTCTATTTTTACGCCTGACTTTTTCAGCTTGTCAATTTCTTTCTGTACAATTTCCTTTGGCAATCTGAACTCAGGAATGCCATACATCAAAACACCGCCTGCCGTGTGAAAAGCTTCATAAATTGTCACTTCATATCCGAGCTTTGCAAGGTCACCCGCACATGTAAGTCCCGAAGGTCCGGAACCGACTACGGCAACCTTTTTACCGTTTTTCTCTGCTTGAACAGGTTTATCTTCGCAATTTGCCATATGGTAGTCTGCAACAAA
>JAFWWX010000460.1 GCA_017517985.1 Clostridia bacterium
ATAGCAGTAGAACGCTGATATTCCTGAATTCTTGCTTCGTCTTCTTCGCTTGCACTGACGGACGATACACCGAATTCTACGATTTCAACGCCTCGTCTGTCTCTCCACTTGGAAGAAAGAATTTCGTTGAGTTCGTCTGCAAGCTGCATTGTGTATGCAGGAATAGCCGCATAGTAGATGTTGTTCTGCGAAATTTTGAACATTGCAGGCTGAAGAGCTGATAACAGTTCAGATTTCAACTGACTATCAATTTCGTCACGGGTAAAGCTGTCTGCTACATTTGTGCAAACATTGGTGTAGAATAAAAGCGGATTTGTGATTCTGTAAGAATACTCACCGTGACAGCGGATTGAAACATCAATCGGGAATCCGATAGCTTCATCCATAATTCTGAAAGGAATAGGAGCAGGTGTACCGTACTTGTTTCCCATAATTTCCTTTGTGTTAAAGTAATAAACTCTCTGATTCTTTGCAGGCTCACCGCCGAAAGCAAAACGCTTGCCAACCTCAGCAAAGCTCTTTTTGATGTTCTCACCAAGGTTTCCGTAGAAAATACTCGGCTCTGTGCCTGTGTCATATACAAATTCGCCCGGTTCAGCGCAGATTTCAACTACCTTGCCGCTTTCAACGATAATCATACACTGACCATCATTTACATTGATAATTGAACCGTTTGAAATAACGTCATCGGTTCCTTTCTTGTTGGAAGAGCGTCCTCCGACTCTTTTTTCGCCCTTCTGAACAAGGACGTCTGCATCTAAGCTGTCGCAATAGAAATAATCACGCCACTGGTCAGCCAAAACGCCGCCCATAGCACCTAAACCTGCTTTTAATAATCCCATAATGATTCTCCTTTCGGGTTTTAATTACTTTTTCAAAATTTCGTCTATGTTTGTGATGTCCCACACATTTTCGTCTGTGCCTTGAAGTTCTCCGGCTTCGGTAACGGAGAGTAAATAGTTTATTTCTTTAGTCTCAAAAATGTTTACGATTACATCCTGACTGCATCTTAAAGCAAATGCCTCACCGGTGTGAGCCGCCTGAGCAAGCTCCGCATCGTCTTTTATGAGAGAAACAAAGTTTCTGTATTTCGGAATAACAAGAAACCAATCATCACCATCAAATTCAAATGTTTTAATATGACTGATTATTTCGTCATCAAGGCTTTCAAAAATCTTATTTATGTAAACATCTTTGTTTGCCTTACCGTCTTCACCCTTACCAAGATAGGCGATTGCCAAATATGGTGAACCTTGTACGTTTTCAAAGGGAAGGCAGTTGGCATATTCGTTTCTGTATTCGCTGTCGACATATACCATTCCCGGACCGTCAAGAATATACGGATCATGCTTACCGCAACCAAACAACGATGCAAGGATTGCGAGTATTGCCATAATCTTCATCAGCCTCACCTTCAATCATCCTTTCGCAAGCTCTATTCTCATATCGTAGAAAAGAATTCTTGATATGATTGCAGCAGCTTCGCTTCGTTTGATATTATCGTCGGGGTGGAAGCTCATCGATTCATCACCGATAGCAATGCCTTTGTCGTACAAATCAAGTATTTCATAAGCAAAGGTCGTTGTTTCTTCAACGTCGGGAATGTCGATAAACGGAACATCATTGATATAATCACAAGACGCATCTGCTCTTGAGAACATATATGCCATCTGTGCACGGGTGATTGGTGCGTTCCAGTCAAACTCAATATGCTCTTCAAAGATTTCGTAATTGTAGCAGTAGTCTACAAATGGTACATACCACTCATCCGATTCAGGCTTTGACACATTGTTTCCGTTCTTTAGTGCGTGAATGCTTGCTGCAATTTTTGCCGCTTCGCTACATGTTATTGTCGCATCGGGTTCAAAGGTATTTTCTGTCTTACCGTTTATAATGCCGGTATTATATGCCGCATCAACCGCTTCGGCGTACCACGCAGCATTATCGACATCAGTAAACGGATGCCCCATTATGCCTGGGAATGAGAGAGTGAAATATCCGCAGTCAATGCATCTTGAAATCGGAAATTCAGCTTTTCCCACCTGTTCA
>JAFWWX010000461.1 GCA_017517985.1 Clostridia bacterium
GTGAAAGACAATGTGCAAATGAAGTACATACATACGATGAAGAAAACAAAATGCTCATAAGTGATGAAACCAAATGTGTAAACTGTCAGCGTTGTGTTTCTCTTTGCCCTACAAGAGCGTTAAAAATTGTTAAAAGCGACTGCACACTTCGTGAAAATGCAAACTGGCAGAATGATACCATTAAAGAAATATATAAGCAGGCTTCAAGCGGCGGTGTTCTGCTTTCATCTATGGGTAATCCCAAACCACTTCCGGTATATTGGGATAAAATCCTGATTAACGCATCTCAGGTAACAAACCCTCCTATTGATCCGCTCCGTGAACCAATGGAAACCCGTGTTTTCCTTGGCAAAAAGCCCGAAAAGATTCAGCGAGATGAAAACGGGAAGTTAAAGTGCGAGTTACCTCCTCAGCTTGAGCTTTCAATGCCGGTTATGTTCTCCGCAATGAGCTACGGTTCTATCAGCTATAACGCACATGAATCTTTGGCAAGAGCCGCTACCGAGCTTGGTATTTTATATAACACAGGAGAGGGCGGTTTGCACGAGGATTTCTATTGTTACGGAGAAAATACAATTGTTCAGGTAGCCTCCGGTCGTTTCGGTGTTCACAAGGATTACTTAGAGGCAGGTGCAGCCGTTGAAATTAAGATGGGACAAGGTGCAAAGCCGGGTATCGGCGGACATCTGCCGGGAGCAAAAATTGTCGGAGATGTATCAAGGACAAGAATGATTCCTGAAGGCAGTGATGCTATTTCTCCCGCTCCGCATCACGATATCTACTCTATCGAGGATTTAAGGCAACTTGTATTCTCTCTTAAAGAGGCAACAGAATACAAAAAGCCGATTATTGTAAAAGTTGCTGCAGTTCATAATATTGCCGCTATTGCAAGCGGTATCGCACGAAGTGGTGCTGATATTATTGCAATAGATGGTTTTCGTGGCGGCACAGGTGCCGCTCCGACTCGCATCCGTGACAATGTTGGTATCCCGATTGAGCTTGCACTTGCATCTGTTGACCAAAGGCTTCGTGATGAGGGTATCAGAAACAATGTCTCTTTAGTTGTAGGCGGTTCTATCCGCAGTGCGGCAGATGTTGTTAAGGCGATAGCATTGGGAGCAGATGCTTGCTATATTGCTACGGCGGCGCTCCTTGCTCTCGGATGTCACCTTTGCCGTACCTGTCAGACCGGCAAGTGTAATTGGGGTATCGCAACACAAAGACCTGAGCTTGTAAAAAGACTTAACCCTGATATGGGAAGCGAACGCTTAATAAATTTGATGAATGCTTGGAGACACGAGATTAAAGAGCTTATGGGCGGTATGGGTATCAACTCAATTGAATCGCTCCGTGGAAACAGATTGATGCTTCGCGGTGTCGGTCTTACCGATAAAGAGCTTTCTATCCTTGGCATTTCTCATGCAGGAGAGTGATAAAAATGAAACGTGTATATGCAAATGAAAAGTGGTGTCTTGGCTGCCACTTATGCGAATATAACTGCGCTTTTGCCAATTCCGGGCAAAGCGATATGGTAAAAGCCTTGAAAGATAAATCTATATTTCCAAGACTATGTGTTGAGGACAGCGGCAAAATCACTTATGCGGTTTCATGCAGACATTGTGAAGATCCTCTCTGTGTAAAGAGCTGTATTTCGGGTGCACTTTCAAAAAAAGACGGTGTAATTAAAATTAACAAAGATAAATGTATAGGCTGCCTTACCTGTATTTTGGTATGTCCTTACGGTGCACTGATGCAAGGAGAAAAAGGTGCAGTACAAAAGTGTGAGCTTTGTCTTGAAAACTCTTGCGGCTCTCCCGCTTGTGTTGCAGGCTGCCCCAACAGAGCACTTGTGTACGAAGAAAGAGGTGAGACTGAATGAAAAGCTATGTAATAATCGGTAACGGTGTTGCTGCCGCAGGCTGTATTGAAGGCATCAGAAGTGTTGACAAAGATACAAAAATCACAGTAATATCTGCTGAAAACCATCCTGTTTATTGCAGACCTC